>JANYFV010000016.1 GCA_025359635.1 Undibacterium sp.
GACGATGCCATCAGGGAGTTCAATTTCCAACTCGACCGCCCCACAATGACAAGATGCTTTGTGTTTAAGTTGTATTTCCGTATTGCCGACTTTTTTGATCATTGCGTGTTTTCCGGATAGTTCAATGTGAGCGTGCCTGACTTTAATGGGCTAGATAGTAAATTACCAGAAAAGCTCAATTAAAACAATTTTAGATGTTGGTCGAGCATCTAATTCATGAACCCCGCTACAATCCTATTTTCCAATTCCCTTTTCTGTGGATACCACCATGAGCAAATATACGCTAAACATTAACGGGCAAGCGAAGTCAGTCGATCTCGTTCCTGACACCCCTTTGCTCTGGGCTCTGCGTGATTCGCTGGATCTGGTCGGCACCAAATACGGTTGCGGAGTGGGGCAGTGCGGCGCTTGTACGGTGCAGATCAATGGCGTACCTACGCGTTCTTGCATGGTGCCAGTATCGACAGTAGGTCGGCAGAAAGTGACTACGATAGAAGGTCTCGATCCGCAGGCGGCGCACCCTTTGCAGATGGCGTGGCAAGAGCTCGATGTGCCGCAATGCGGTTATTGCCAGGCTGGGCAGATCATGAGTGCGGCGGCTTTGCTGAAAGATAATCCGCATCCTACTGACGAAGAAATTGATGCTGCAATGGGCGGTAATTTGTGTCGTTGTGCAACGTATTTACGCATCCGTGCCGGTATCCACCGTGCCGCTGAAATCGCCGGCAAACAAAAGGCTAAAAAATGAAAACGACTATTTTTTCAGCGACTGAAAAAGAATCTTTACTAAGCTCGCGCCGTGACTTTTTGCGCCACTCTGCATTGGCTGGCAGCGGTTTGATTTTGGGAAGTTTTTGGAGTATTGGTGCTAACGCCGAACTGACGATAAGTAAGTCCAAGGACATCGGATTTACACCCAGCGCCTTCATCAACATCGCCAACGATGGCAGTGTCACGCTGATTTCCAAACAACCAGAAATCGGCCAGGGGATTAAGACATCTTTGCCGATGGTGATTGCCGAAGAGTTGGAAGTAAACTGGAAAGACGTGAAGATAGTGCAGGGCGATTTGAACCCTGTATATGGCGAACAGTGGGCGGGTGGTTCGCAATCAACACCGATTAATTACAACGAGTTTCTTAAGTTGGGTGCGGTGGCACGCACCATGTTGATCGAGGCCGCAGCCTTGAGTTGGAAAGTGCCGGCATCAGAATGCATCGCAGCAAACAGCGTCGTGACGCACCAGCCTAGCAAGCGGCAATTAACTTACGGCGCATTGGCGGCAAAAGCGGCAACTCTGGCTGTGCCTGATGCCAAAACCGTGAAGCTAAAAGATCCTGCACATTACAAGCTGCTGGGGACACGCATCGGTGGTGTCGATAACGCAGGCATCGTCAGTGGAAAGCCTCTGTTCGGCATCGATGTCAAATTGCCTGGCATGTTGTATGCCATATACGAAAAGTCGCCAGCCTTCGGCGGTAAAGTCGTCAAAGCCAATCTGGATGCAGTGAAGGCTTTGCCTGGCGTGCACGATGCCTTCATCATCGAGGGCACCAGTAACTTGAATGGTCTGATGCCCGGCGTGGCGATTGTTGCAGTATCGACCTGGGCGGCGTTCAGCGCGCGCAAACAATTGAAGGTGACATGGGATGAAGGCAATGTCGTCAATGAAAGCTGGGACGATTTTTCAGCCAAGGCGCAAGCGCATTCCAAGCTGGCAGGCGCCAGCGTCATGCGCAAGGATGGAGACCTTGTCGCAGCCTTTAGTGCCGCCAGCAAGACTGTGGAAGCGGCGTATAGCTATCCGTTTATTTCACACGCCAGCATAGAACCGCAAAATTGTACGGCGTGGTTTAAGCCCACTGAAGGCACGATGGAGTTGTGGGTGCCGACGCAAAATCCTGCTGCCGGGCAGAACATTGTCGCCTCCGTTCTCAACATTCCTAAAGAAAAAATCACGCTGCACATGACACGCAGCGGTGGCGGTTTTGGCCGTCGCCTCAGTGCCGATTACGTGATTGAGGCGGCGGCAATCGCCCAACGTGTCAATGCACCGGTGAAGCTGACCTGGTCGCGTGAAGACGATATGCGCCACGATCATTATCGCGCTGGTGGTTTTCATCTCCTGCGTGGGGCGGTCGATGCCAAAGGCAAACTCAGCGCCTGGCACAATCACTTCGTCACCTTTGCCAACCGTGTTGTGCGTGATGGCAAGAGTGTGCTGCAACCGGGTAGCGGCGCGAATTTGTCGGGCGATGAATTTCCTGGCCGTTGGGTAGAAAATTGTCTGCTAGAGCAAACGCCTTTGGAATGCGGCATACCGATGGGGCCGTGGCGTGCGCCTGGCAGCAATGTGTTTGCCTGGGTGTTCCAGAGCTTTATCGATGAATTGGCACATGCCGCCGGGCGCGACCCATTGGCTTTCCGGTTAGAGATCTTGGGCGACAAAGAGATCATACCGGGTACCGGCGAACGCGGTCAGCCATTTAATGTGGCGCGCATGAAAAAGGTCTTGCGAGAAGTGGCGATTAAATCCGGCTGGGGCAAACGCAAATTTGCCAAAGGCCAGGGACAGGGCATCGCCTTCCATTTCAGCCATCGTGGCTATATTGCCGAGGTGGCAGAAGTGACGGTATCTCAAGACGGCAAACTGACGGTGGATCGCGTGGTTGTCGTCACCGATATCGGTTCGCAAATCGTTAACCTCAGCGGTGCCGAGAATCAGGTGCAGGGTTCGGTCATTGATGGCTTGAGTACGCTGATGTTCCCTGAACTGGATATCCAGCGCGGCCGTATCGTGCAAAGTAATTTTCATGAATATCCACTGCTGCGCATGCCGGATACACCGGCCAAGGTGGAAGTGCATTTACTAAAAACCGATTTCCCTGTGACAGGTTTGGGCGAGCCAGCCTTGCCGCCATTGGCACCGGCAGTCTGCAATGCAATTTTTGCGGCGACAGGTAAGCGCGTGCGACAATTACCCTTGTCACGTAGCGATTTGCGCTGGAGTTGAGCGCGGAAGGTCGGAAGGCATTGCGCTCTCCCGATCTACGCCTGTTAAGCCTCGTCGCCGGTGAAGGTAGCCGCCAGCTTTTCAAGATTTCCGTAAAGCAGATCACCGCGTAGCAGGCGCGATTTGCCTCCATCCGTAACTATCAGCGCCGGTACACCGTTCGCGCCAAAGTCTTGCATCAGCTTTCTTGCATGTGCCTTGCGGGCTTGATTGACACGCAGCAGTTCCTCGTCCGGCACCGCAATGCATGCCGATGCTGCCACCAGATCCAGGCCAGCGAGTATCTCTGCCAATATTGGCAGCGCAGTGATATCGCGCCCGGCGATGTAACGCGCTTCCTGTATCGCTTTTAGCGCATCGAGTTCGCGCTCGGGCGTACTCAGCGAAACTGCGGTCAGCGCCAGCGTGGCAGGGCCAGAATCGAACATCGTGCGATGGTCGGTAAGTACCTCGTCACGATAACTTTCGCTAAAACGCTGGCCTGTCAGTTGCTGTATGCGCTGGTCATTCGACCAGGCATAGTCGGCAAAATGGCTGTCCATCGTGCGTGCGCCCGCGTCCGAAAACAGGCCGGTCGGCGCGAGTTCAACGGTGACGTTATTCATCTCGCTGAGCCTGCGCATCGCGGGCGCTGCACCATAGCACCAGCCGCACAGTGGATCGAACAGGTAGCTGATGTGGATTTGTCGTGTCATTTTATGCTCCTACCATTTCATCTCGCCCTTGTTGACCTTGGCACCGATATCGAGCGCCAGCCCGGCAGGTGCATCAGGATAGGCTTTCTTCATGCTGTCGATTAGCTCTGCGCTATTTTTTGTGCTGGCCAGATTTTTCTCAAAAGTCTGCAAATAGTTCTTGGTGTAAGTGATGGCGCTGATGTCTACCAGCGCTCCGGCTTTCATGTGGCCGGGCACGACCAGCTCAGGTTTCAGCGCTGCCATCTCGTCGAGTTGGGCTATCCATGCGCTGCGTTCAGCAACGCTTTGGGTGTCCGCCGTCCAGACGTGTAACTGGCCGAAGACGCCGATATTACCGACGATGGCTTTGATCGAAGGTATCCAGGCGTAAGGACGATGCGCCAAGAGTCCTTGCTGGCCGTGTATCTCTATTGTTTCGCCTTCTATCGTTAGGGTATTACCGACGATAGCTTTGGGCAGCACTGGAATTTTCGGCGCATTGGCGCCCATTTTTGGTCCCCAGAACGCCAGCTTGCCAGCCATCTTAGCGCTAAGCTTTTCCAGTACGGCGGGTGTTGCAACTACTTGCGCTTGCGGGAAAATTTCTTTCAGGGCTTCGACCCCAAAGTAGTAGTCCGGATCAGCCTGGCTGACAAAAATGGTTTTCAGTTGCTTACCGCTATCGAGCACATTCGCGGCAATGCGCAAGGCGTCGGCGCGGGTAAATCCGCCGTCGATCAGCATCGCGTCGTGTGCGCCATATACCAGGGTGGAATTGACGTTAAAGCTATTGGCATCGGCGTTGTAAATTTTTACTTGCAAAGCAGGTGCGGCTTGGGCATTGGAAAAAACGACGGCAAGGCTAGCGGCGACTATGGTAGTACGTATCATGGTGAGCTCCGGTTTTGTAATGTGCTGGTTGATATGTGTAACAGTGAGATTGCAGTGTAGTTGCATAAATCGTGCAGATAAATAGGTTAAACTGCGCATTACTGTTTCAATATTCGAGCTAATCATGGATAGATTGACTGCAATGCGGGTTTTTGTTGACGTCGCCGCCACCGGCAGCTTTAGCGCGACGGCGGATAAACTCGATATGTCGCGCGCGATGGTGACGCGCTATGTCGCCGAGCTGGAGCAATGGCTGAATGCGCGCCTGCTGCAGCGTTCTACCCGCCGTGTCACGCTGACGGATGCCGGTGAGCAATGTCTGCGGCGCAGTCAGCAAATGCTGGCCTTGATGGAAAACATTGAGGAGGAAACCGCGCACGGTGACGGTGAACTGCGCGGGCAATTGCGCCTGACCTGCAGCATGTCGTTTGCCTATGCCCATCTGGCCGCGGCAATCGCGCAATTTCTGACTCTGCATCCGCAGCTCAAGATCGATCTGAATGTCAGTGATGGCACGCTGAATCTGATCGAGGCCAGGATCGATCTGGCGATCCGCATTAGTAGCGAGCCTGATCCCTTGTTGATAGGCCGCCCGCTGGCGCTATGCGATTCGGTCTTGCTGGCCTCGCCGGCTTATCTGGCGAGCCACAGCCAGCCTCAAACACCCGACGAGCTGGCACAGCATCAGTGTCTAAGTCATGCCAATTTTGGCAAAAATACCTGGTACTTCACACGCAACGGCGAGGCAATGCAGGTTAGTGTGAGCAGCCATTTCAGCGCCAACGACGCGACCGTGTTATTACAAGCAGCGCTGGCCGGAGCAGGGGTTGCCCTGTTGCCCACGTATCTGGCGAACCCGTATTTGGCCAGCGGCGCATTGCAAGCGATACTGCCGGACTGGGATGTACCGTTAATGACGATCTACGCGCTATTCCCTTCACGACGACATTTGCCGCCAGCAGTACGCGCATTACTGGATTTTTTGGTGCAGCGTTTTGCCGCCGTGCCCTGGTGAGATGTTGCTGTTTTCATTTTGATTTTTATAAGTTTATTTTCATCAAATTACATAGCTAAAAAGCCACAATTTTGTGGACTGCAAATGCTTCCGTCCAGCCTGCCAGAATTATCCTGAAATCCTGTATAGTTAAGTATTTTCTCGCCATATAATTGCCCTGCATATGAGGTTTATCCCCCACCAATTTTTGCTCACGGCAAAGCGTTCTGCGGCCTGCCTATCCATGTTTCCAACTGAGTTTGCCAACTGAGCACCGATACGAAAAGAGCTTCACATGCCCACTGAAATGTCTACTGAAAATGAGCTGACTTTAGCCTCGCTGCGTCGCCGCCAGATTCTGGGCGGTTCGCTGGCCGCGATGCTGCCTTTGGCCTCGGCACCGGCATCGGCCGGGACTCCGGCACTGGTTGTCGGCGGTTTGCCTGTCACCTGTAATTTGACCCTGCCGATAGCCTGTGTCGCCAATGCCACCAACAATGCCAGCAAAGCCAAGCCGGGCAGTCCCTTGTTTGAGTTCGAATACAGCAAGTACAGCGGCTGGCCAGAAATCAAAGAATCTTTAATGACCGGACGGATACAGGCGGCGTATATGTTGGCACCGCTGGTGATGGATCTGGTCGATAAAAAGATCCCATTGAAGATAGTTTCGCTTGGACATCGCTCCGGTGCGGTGATCATGGTGCGTACCGATTCTTCGCATAAACGTTTTTCTGACCTTAAAGGTAAGCGTATTGCCATCCCTAGCCGCTTCGCGGTGGATTTTTTATTCCTGCGTAAAATGCTGGCGCGTGATGGTATGACGGCCAAAGACATCGAAATTGTAGAAATGGCGCCGCCAGATATGCCAGCGGCCCTGTATGCCAAAGCGGTGGATGCATATTGCACCGGCGAGCCCTTCGGTGCTGCCGCACAAAAGGCAGGTTACGCCAGGCCACTGGCGATGACGCGCGACGAATGGCGCAACTATATTTGCTGCGTGCTGACGGTGCGTGAAGAATTGATTAAAGAGAACCGCCCGTTAGTGCAAGAGCTGGTGAATTACGTACAAGCTGCCGGCACTTGGCTCGATGCCGGGCCGGTTAGCCGCAACAAGGCAGTGGCAATCGCTGCGGGGCGCAAATTCTTCAACCAAGATCCGAACATCATCCGCTTCGTGATGGAGAATCCAGCCGATCGCGTAACCTATGGTGATCTGCGCATGATCAAGGCGGAGTTTGATGACTTAATGAAACTCTCGTTGGACGCTGCCACTATCAAGCGCCCGATTGCCTACGAATCGTATGTCGACGAGAGCTTTGTCAAGAACATCAAACCCATCGCCATTACGCTCTAGGGAAGCGCGGATTTATTCGTCATCCCCGAATGCTCTAGTCGGGGATCCAGTGTTCATTTATTTCGTGCGAAGCACAACTGCTATGTCGCTTCGCGAACAGCCTGAAAACTGGGTCCCCGCTTTCGCGAGGAAGACGAAATCGAATAAATCCGCGCTTCCCTAGTAATTTGTCCGCAATACACGCACATAAGCAGTTAATTGCATTACCAAGGATGATCAATTGAAAGTACCATTTTTCGCTGTGTTATTTCTCCTGTTTTCCAGCGCGCTCATGTCGGCGCATGCGACCGATAATGTCGCCTTGAAAGGCGGTGCGTTTGATCCGCCGCGCATTGCACCTGATTTTTCTTTGCGCGGATCAGATGGCACTGAACTTAAGTTGAGCCGCTATCGCGGCAAGTTAGTCGTGCTTGAATTCGGTTACACCTCGTGTTTTGATGTTTGCCCCACTTCATTGGCGATGCTGGCACAGGCGCGCAAGAAGCTCGGTGCAATGGCGGCCGATGTGCAGATTGTGTATGTGACAGTTGATCCTGAACGCGATACCATCGCCATCATGAAACCCTACTTGGCCGCATTTGACCCTAGCTTTGTTGGCGCTACTGGCAGTGCTGAAACTTTGGCGGCGGTACGTAAAGCATATGGCATCAGCGCCAGCAAGAACATGATCCCGGGTAGCAAAACTGCCTACACCATGTCGCATTCTTCTTACCTTTATTTGATAGACAGACAGGGTAGCCTACGCAGCATGATGCCGTTTGGCAGCAGTGCCGACGACGTCGCGCACGATATCCGTATTTTATTGAACCCGCCAAAGAAATAACCGGTGCCGACGATGAAATTATTTCGCCAGCGGCACTTCTGGCCCGCGTTTTTTTTGCTCATGGTACTTTTTAGTGCAATGGCTTGGGGCGCGTTTGCCGCAATTCAATCGAGCACGCGCGATGAGCTTTTCGCGATTCCTAAGGGTACCTGGGCACGGCGTATGGCGGGCGATAAGGTAGAAATATTACCCGCTAAAGTCCATCTGACTTTAGGCGTCAACGATGTGCTGCTGCTGAAAAATCTAGATGATGTGCCACAAATTTTTGGCCCGGTACTCATCATGCCGGGGCAAAGTTTTCGGCTGCCGTTTGCACTGGCATCGGACTATCAATTTGAATGTTCGGCGCACGCCAGCGGGCAAATGAGCGTGATCGTTACCACGATGCCGGAACAAGGCTGGGCGCGCCTGCGTTGGCGCATGCAGTGGTATTGGAATAAGCTCAACACCATCATCCAATCAAAAAATAAATTATAGGAGACATAGAGACTAATATGGAAAAATTCAAGAATATACTCGCACCGCTAGTCTTGATCGCGAGCCTGATCGCGCTCTGGTGGGTGGTGGTGGTCCAGACCGAAAGCGTGATCTTTCCCACGCCTTTGCAGGTAGTCACCGGTACGCTGGAACTGGCGGCAGACGG
>JANYFV010000049.1 GCA_025359635.1 Undibacterium sp.
AAATGGACGGCAAGACCGGTTGGATCAAGGTGACGCACTTGCCAGAACGTGGCCAATTGGCCTTGCAAGTGGCGCCAAGTTTGGCTGGTGTCTTGATGCCACTGTTGGCTAAGGTGCGCACACAGTTTGATATGGAAGCGAATCCTAGCGTGATTCAAGCGCATCTGGAGACCGATAGCTTATTGGCACAGCAAATGGCGCGCACGCCTGGTTTGCGCGTGCCGGGCACCTTCGACATTTTTGAGTTAGCGATACGTGCAGTCTTGGGTCAGCAGGTGAGTGTGGCTGGCGCAACGACGGTTTCTGGCAGATTGGTACGCGCTTTTGGCGAGCCTATGACGACGCCGTTTGCAGAAGTGACGCACCATTTCCCTAGTATTAACCTGCTGGCGCAATTGCCGGTCGAGGAAATCGCAACGATAGGCGTGCCCAAATCACGCGCTGCTACTATCCAAAATCTGGCGCGCTTTGCATTAGCCGGTGGATTGCACCGAAAATTCGGTGCCAGTGCTGACGCGGTAGTGGCTGATCTAAAAACCGTGGTTGGCATCGGTGAATGGACTGCGCAATACATCGCTTTAAGGGCGTTGCGTTTCCCTGATGCTTTTCCCGCTGGCGATTTGGCTTTACAGAAAGCTGCCGCAATAGCGCCAGAAATTAGGATCACAGAAAAGCAGTTATTGCAGCGCGCCTCAGCCTGGTCGCCGTGGCGTTCGTACGCCGCTTTATTGTTGTGGCAATCTCTCTCAAAGGAATAATCATGTTATTTACCGAATATCAAAGTCCCGTGGGGAAACTATTACTGGCCGCCAGTGAGCGCGGTTTGGCTGGGGTATATTTTGAAGGGCACAGGCATTTCAAAGGAATGCATGGCTGGTTGCGCGATGATGATCATTCCGTGCTGCAACAAACGCAACAGCAATTAACCGAATATTTCGCCGGAAACAGACGCGAGTTTGATTTGCCTTTGGATATGTCTGGCGGCACGGCGTTTCAGCAATCGGTCTGGCAGGCCTTATGCACTCTGGCATTTGGCAGTACAGCGAGCTATTTAAGTATCGCAAAATGCATAGGTAATCCCGGTGCGGTGCGTGCTGTCGGTGCGGCTAACGGGCGTAATCCTATTTCTATTATTGTGCCCTGTCATAGGGTTATCGCCAGTTCCGGGGCATTGACAGGCTATGCCGGTGGTCTGGATAACAAGAAGACACTGCTAGCGCTGGAGGCTAGATTAAATTAGGGTTTTGGAAACACAAGAGAGATTCAAAAATATTTTGTTGCAATGCACAAAAAACCCTTGACACGTTAAAATAACTGCGTAAAATAGAAATTGTTGCGGTGCACCATGATAAGAATTAATTGGATGTCGCTGCCATTTTTATTTTTTTAATCTCTTGGAGAAATCTATGTACACAACACCAGAACAATTTATCGCCGCTACTAAAACAAATTTGGAAACACAATTTGCCGCGTTGACATCCCTGAACAAAAAAGCTTTTGAAGGTCTGGAGCAATTTGTTTCATTGAACGTGAATGCAGCTAAAGCGTCTTTCGAAGAAGGCACTGCAGCAGCTAAGCAATTGGCTACAGTTAAAGATGCGCAAGAATTGATCGCTCTGACTACAGCACAAGCAAAACCAACTGCTGAAAAAGCATTGGCTTATGGCCGTCACTTAGCTAGCATCACTAACGCAACTCAGCAAGAATTCACTAAAGCAGTTGAAGCACATATCGCTGAAACAAATGCTAAAGTTTCTTCGCTGATCGAAGAAGTGACTAAGAATGCACCAGCTGGTTCCGAGCAAGCTGTTACAGCATTGAAATCAGTTGTTGGTAACATCAACGCTGGTTACGAGCAGTTGACTAAGACAACTAAGCAAGCAGTACAAACTTTGGAAGAAAACTTAGCGAATGCAACTGCGCAATTCACTCAAGCTGCTGAAAAAACAGTTTCTAAAAAGAAGTAATCAGAATCGATTTGAAAAATTGAGCATGCTAAATTTTTCAGTCCTCTAAAAAAGCTCCCGTGCAGACGGGAGCTTTTTTTTCGACCGGATTTTGTGATTCGTTCAAAATTAGGCAAGCCGGACGAGATCGCACAATCTGGAGTAAATTATCGTTGTTCAAACCTTGCTCGTGTCCCGTATTCCATGGGGCAAGGGCGTCACTTAGGAGTATCAAATGCAAGATGTAGTCATCGTTGCTGCGGGTCGTACTGCGGTTGGTAAATTTGGTGGTTCGTTGGCAAAAGTTGCGGCATCCGATCTTGGTGCGCATGTGATTAAGGCCTTGTTGGCAAAAACAGGTTTGAGCAGCGACTTGATTAGTGAAGTGATATTGGGTCAGGTTTTGACTGCAGGTGTAGGGCAAAACCCGGCGCGCCAGGCCGTTATTCGGGCAGGCTTGCCAAATATGGTTCCCGCTTTCACGCTTAACATGGTGTGTGGTAGCGGTCTCAAGGCAACCCACCTGGCGGCCCAAGCGATTAAGTCTGGCGACGCCGATATCATCATCGCCGGTGGTCAGGAAAACATGAGTGCCTCACCACATGTACTAAACGGTTCGCGCGATGGATTCCGTATGGGCGATGCCAAGCTGGTCGATACCATGATCGTCGACGGTTTATGGGATGTGTATAACCAATACCATATGGGTATTACTGCCGAAAACGTCGCTAAAAAATACGATATCAGCCGCGCAGAACAAGATGAGTTTGCTTTAGCTTCGCAAAACAAGGCAGAAGCCGCGCAAAAAGCGGGCAAGTTCAAGGATGAGATTATTCCTTTTGAGATCGTCAGCAAAAAAGGCACGACAGTGTTTGATAGCGACGAATTCATCAAGCATGGCGCAACGCTAGAATCTCTGGCGGGTTTGCGTCCAGCCTTCGACAAGGCAGGCACGGTCACTGCGGGGAATGCCTCTGGCCTGAATGACGGTGCCGCTGCGGTGATCATGATGTCGGCTAAAAAAGCCGAAGAACTTGGCTTGCCAGTATTGGCTCGTATCAAGGCTTATTCTTCTGCCGGTATCGACCCGTCGATTATGGGCATGGGCCCGGTACCTGCCGCCCAGCTATGCTTAAAAAAAGCCGGTTGGACGCATCAGGATCTCGATCTGATGGAAATCAACGAAGCCTTCGCCGCCCAAGCTATCGGCGTGAATCGCGAAATGGCTTGGGATACCAGCAAGATCAACGTGAATGGTGGTGCTATTGCGATTGGCCATCCTATCGGTGCATCAGGTGCACGTATTTTGGTCAGCTTGATCCATGAAATGATACGGCGTGACGCGAAAAAAGGTTTGGCCAGTTTGTGTATCGGCGGAGGTATGGGCGTGGCCTTGGCGATAGAGCGTTAATTTTATCCGACGGATTCACCATAAAAAAACCCCGCAGTTGACATTGCGGGGTTTTTTTAATTGCTGGGGTAATTATTCTATCCCGTGCATTTTTGCTTTCATCCATTTGTTCAAGCTCATGAAGATGAGGCCTGCCGCAATCGGGATGATGGTAAAAATTAGGAAAAATGTTGAGAGCGAATATGTATTTGAAATGTCATCAATATAGCTGCCAGTGACACCGGCGAGTTTATTCGCAATACCGGTATTGAGGTACCAGATACCAAACATCAGACCGAGTAATCGTGGCGGAGCCAATTTACTGATGTAAGACAAGCCGACGGGAGAAATGCAGAGCTCACCCATGGTATGAAACAAATATGCGACGATTAAGAAGATCATGCTTACCGATGCGGTTTTTGCGCCAGCCGGAATACTGGCAGAGCCATAAGAAAGAGCGGCAAAGCCAATACCGATCAGTATCAAGCCGACACCAAATTTAATTGGGCCACTCGGATTCCAATGTTTTTCCCATAATTTAGAAAACATCGGCGCCAGAATCACGATAAAAAAGGAATTGAGTACGCTAAACCAAGTTGCCGGAACGCTCGATTGTTCAAGAGAGAATTCACGCGCCAGCATCCAGATGACGAGAGCCCAGATCAAACCAATACAAGTCAACAACAGTAAATTGGAAACCAGGTATTTTTTGGCAGTGCCACCAAATAACTTTAATAGCAGCCAAGATAAAATGATGGTTGGAATTATCGTAATTAAGCTATTGATGATTTTAAACAGGAAGCCACTCGTACCCACGAGTGTCTTGTCGGTATAGTCCGCAGCAAAAATCGTCATTGAGCCGCCGGATTGTTCAAAAGCGAACCAGAAAAAAATCGTGAAAAAAGAAAACACGGCAATGGCCTTGAGGCGGTCTGCAACGATATGAGGCTCGGCTTCTTCATGCACAACGGCGACAATTTGCTGTGACTTAGAGAGCCCGATTTCTCCGAAGATACCCTGCGCAAAATAAAATTGAATCGCACCCAGGATCATAAAGGCGCCAGCCAAGCCAAACCCTAAAGGCCAGGAAATTTTTTCGCCGATATAGCCGCACAGAAGGATACCGAAAAAGGCGCCAGAATTAACACCCATATAGAACAGGGTATAGCCACCATCGCGGCCAGCTGCATTTTCTTTGGTATATAACTGACCGACAATCGCTGCAATATTTGGTTTGAAAAGACCAGTTCCTGCTACGACTAAGCCCAAACCTGTAAAAAACATGGTGGGCGTGTCGAATAACAAGCATATGTGTCCGGCAGCAATAATGAAACCACCAAGTACGACGGATCTACGCAAACCCAAAACTTTATCGGCGATGTAGCCGCCGAGGATAGGTGTTAAGTACACTAGCATTGTGTACCAACCATACAGTGTGGTTGCTTCCGAACGACTCCAGCCCCAACCACCTTTCATAGCGGTGGTGACCAGAAACAGCACCAATAACGCGCGCATGCCGTAATAAGAAAACCGTTCCCACATTTCTGTGAAAAACAGCACGAACAAACTTTCGGGGTGCCCTAAGATCGTGTGTGCACCAGGATGTTGAATTTTATTCAAACTAGTCTCCGTCAAATATTCTTGGTAAAAATGATTTAATTTGCTTAATTTTTTTGCTACTAGCGACTGCCAATTTTTATAGGCTGACTAATGTACTGGATGAACAATGTGGTCATTCGGGGGCAAGCTTACCATGTGATTATCTGGTCGTGGCGCAAACTGTTGCGCACCGAAAAATCTTCGTTAAAAAGGTAAATCACTGCTGATTTGTACGGCTGTTTCGTTGTTTTAATGCATTTTTTGCTCGCATTTAGAATTGTATAGACAGTCAAAGGTAGCGAAAATATACTGGCTGGCTATCAAGTAAAAACTCAGTAGAAAAGAAACGTTCATGGTTTACCGCACTTTTATAAAATTACGCACGAAACAATTACTGACGTTCATTTACTTGTCTGTACTGTCTGGTTTTTCTCTGGCAGAGAAAAATATGGACGGTGGCTATCAATTACCACCACCAGAATTACAGGCCGTAGTCGATGCGCCACGTGGCCCACAATTTAAGCTCGGGCCACAGCGCAAGACCGCATTGCTGATTAACTTGCCGGGTTTGCCAAGTCTTGCCGAAGTGGCTCAACCAGAATTGAAACTGGCTGGCTTACGCATTAACCCGCGCACCCGTGCCGCGAGCCGATTTGATTTCAGTAGTGGTTTGAGTTTGCTCGATATCGCCAGCGGCAAAATCCGCGACATCAAAGGTTTGCCTGGCAAGCCGCGGATTGCCGATATCTTATGGGCGCCGGATGAACAATCCGTGGTTTTTAGCCGATGGGCAGATGATGGTGTAGAGCTGTGGTTGCTCGATGTGAAGAGCGCCAGCGCACATCGTTTGTTCGCAGATAAATTGAATGCCGTCACAGGTAGTGGGTTTTCCTGGCTGAGTGGTTCGGATCAACTTTTAGTACGCCTGTTACCGCGCCGTCAGACAAAAGCACCTGTAGAACCAAGCGTACCAAGTGGTCCAAATACTCAAGAGACCAAGGGTGGCAAAGTGACTCAGAGCCGCACTTATCCAGACATGTTGAAAACTGCGCACGATGCCGATATGCTTGAGTGGCAACTGCAAACTCAGTTGGCGATAGTCAGGACGACTGGTGAATTGCGTCTTATCGCACCGGTCATGCCCTTGAGTAAAGTTCAGTCTTCACCAGATGGTAAGTTCATCTTAACCACGCAAGTGCGGCGGCCATATTCGACCATCTTACCTATGGAAAGATTTGGTCAGCTAATTGAAATATGGAATGATCAAGGCAAAAAAATAAAAACAATAGCTGAACGCCCGATGCGCGAACGTCTACCTGTCGGGATTGATGCTGTACAAGCCGGGCCACGTGATTTTGGCTGGCGCAATGATCAGGCCGCGACGCTATATTGGCTCGAGGCGCAGGCAGGTGGCGATCCTGAAGTCAACGCTAAAGTGCATGATGTATTGAAGCAGCAGGCAGCGCCATTTACTGCACAGGCGCAAGAATTATTGAACCTGGCCTGGCGTTTTAATTCGGTGCAATGGGGCAATGACGGCTTGGCGCTGGTGACAGAAAATTGGTGGAAGACCAGAGATACGCGTACCTGGCGCATACAACCTGGATATCCAAATAGCAAACCTGAGTTGATCTTCAATCGCAAATCTGAGGACCAGTATGCTAACCCAGGCACTCCGGTGATGACACTCAATCAGTTTGGTCGTAGTGTGTTGCGCACTTCGGTAGACGGGTTTTCATTATTTTTTCTAGGCGCAGGAGCCAGCCCGGAAGGTGAGCGGCCGTTTCTGGATAAGCTCTATTTACCAACTGAAAAAATCACGCGGTTGTGGCGCTCTAAAGCACCTTATTACGAAGAAGTCTTAGGTTTGTTGGATGACAAAAGCGCTCAGATAGTGACAAGCCGTGAATCAAATGAGGAGCGGCCAAATTTATATGTAAGGCAGTTAGACAGTAATACAGCACCACGCGCCCTTACGGCATTTCCTCATCCCACACCGCAATTTAAGGGTGTGCAAAAAAAAGTCTTACGCTACGAGCGCGAAGACGGTGTGGAACTCAGTGCAACTTTATATTTGCCGTCGGCTTACGATCCCAAGCGTGACGGCCCCAGACCGATGTTGATGTGGGCGTATCCACGCGAGTTCAAAACCGCTGAAGCCGCGGGACAGGTCAAGGGCTCACCGTACAAATTTAATCGCATTAATGTTAACGGACCGCAAGTGATGCTGGCGCGCGGTTACACCGTACTTGATGACCCCACTATGCCTATTATCGGCGAAGGAAAAGACGAGCCGAACGATACCTATATCGAGCAGTTAAAAATGGATGCGGAGGCAGCAGTGAACGAGGTAGTGCGCCTCGGCGTCGCTGATCGCAATCATATCGCTATCGGCGGTCATAGTTATGGCGCTTTCATGACGGCCAACTTACTTGCGCACACCAATTTGTTTCGAGCAGGGATTGCCCGTTCTGGTGCCTACAACCGCAGTTTGACGCCATTTGGTTTTCAGTCAGAAGAGCGCAATTTCTGGAAGGCGAAAGATGCTTATCAGGCGATGGCACCATTTAATTTTGCCGACGAGATAGAAGATCCCTTGTTGCTCATTCATGGTGAACAAGATAATAATCCGGGTACCTTTCCCATACAAAGTGAACGCATGTATCAGGCCTTACAAGGTTTGGGTGCGACGACTAGATTAGTGATGTTACCCAATGAGAGTCATAGTTACCGTGCCCGAGAATCAGTGATGCATGTGCTTTGGGAGCAAGACCAATGGCTGAGCAAATACGTTAAAAATGCGAAAGAAAATACTAAAAAATAAGCAAATTTGATATCAGTTAGTGAAAGCGCCTTCCACATACTATTACTCAGTCTATTTGTACTTTAATCTGTTGGCACAATCTTCAAGTTTTCCTTTATGATGTTTTTGATTTTCTACTCTTTTTGATAAGCGGCCGCGTCCATGCTCAAAGCCATCATTCTTGATAACCAAGCGGTTGCGCGTGATTTGCTAACATCAGTGTTGAATAATGGCGGCCATGAAGTGGTGGGTGGCAGTAACACCAATGTCTCTAATCTCGCACGTATGGTCAAATTGCAGCCACAAATTGTCTGTGTCGACATTGGCGAAACGAACGGAGATGGCTTGGAATTATTAGATACGCTACACAAAGAGCTACCTAAGGCCTTAATTTTTTGGGTCTCTGCAAAAATTGATGCCGATACCATCCAACGCGTACAACAGCACGGAGTGAGCGGTTTTATCGTCAAACCATTTAATGCTACCGCCGTGCTCACTTCGATACGCAATACCATCATTCGCATTGCGACCAAACAGAGAGTAAATGTCAACAAGACTACTGGCGATGAGCAAGCAGAGGAGTAAGAGAATTGTTTCATATGGATAATTCTCGATCTCATCCTCGTTAAGCTGGTTTTGTCGCAAGTTCACTTTATTCTTCTGAATTACCTTACATTGACCGCTTCATCTTCAGGAGCTGCCATGCCATCCGCCAACTCTCGCCTCGCCCACGCTATGTCAGATCAAGTTCTTCCCTCAGACGTTTCACTGCAAAGCGAAACCTGGTTGTATCGATATCGCCATTACCCGGTGTTCTCGCGCACCTGGTTTCGTTATCGTGCCTATGCATTTATTGGTGTGCAAACGCTCTTGTTATTGGTGCTCGGCTTGTCGTTCATGTTGATCACACCCGACCTCAAAAAACTATATGTGTTCGCCATACCAATTTTTTGTGGTTTTACCGCTTTATGTTCCCTGGGTCAGTTTATGGCCGTCAAGGTCAGACAAAAAAACTACACCGCGCGCAGAGAAGCGCTGTGCCTGGTTGCGGCATTGTGTTTAGGTGCGACACTCAGTTGGGGGGTCTTTGACGGTTTGCGTTACTCCGTCAAATATTTTGCCTATGGCGATGGCAATGTCTTACTCTATTTTGGTGCAAAAGCAAGTATCCAGGCATCGAAACGCTTGGATGAGGCGCCCGCAGCCAGTGTTACAAACGCAGATGCGTCGGCAAATTTAGCGACGCCGCCAACGACGGCGGCAGAGAGTAGTCCTAGCCAGGCAGGTGAAATAATTTTAAGCATTTTTAAATTTTTGCCATCGGCTTTTTTAGTGATTTATACCGGCAGCGGATTTGATTTGTGGGTCTTCTATCGACAACGAAAAAAACTCAATGATGCGATCCGTCAACAAGAACTGAACCGTGCCCAGGAAGCGCGTCGTGAAGCAGAATTGCGCCTCTCAGTTTTGGTGGCGCAAGTCGAACCGCATTTTCTATTCAACACGCTGGCAGGCGTGCGTTCTGCCATTTTGACGGAACCAGCGCGCGCCACTGCGATTGTGGATCATCTGGTAGATTACCTACGTGCCACCATCCCGCAAATGCGTGACGATGGTGCGACGGTGCAAGGACGTCTGGTTCAGCAGCTAGAAGCGGCAAGAGCCTATCTGGCCTTGATGCAGGAGCGTATTCCGCGTCTGAGTTTTACGGTTGCATCGGATATTGCAGATGCCGCTATACCACCGTTGATGTTGATCTCCTTGGTCGAAAATGCGATTAAGCATGGAGTAGAGCCAAAAATTGGACCAGTCCATATTTTAGTGGCTGCAAAAAGAGTGCAGGTCGACGGCGAAGAACTATTGGAACTCACTGTCGCCGACAATGGAATAGGTTTCGGCGGCACCACATCGGGTGGCGGAATCGGTCTGGCGAATATTCGCGAGAGACTGGACGCCACGTTTGGCCAGCGCGCTAAGCTAACGCTTAAGGCACGGCCAGGAGGTGGCATCGCTGCCATCATCGTTTTGCCATTGTTAAATTAATTTGCGCTAATATAGGATTTCATGGTTACCGCCATCATTGCAGACGACGAAGACTTACCACGTAAAGAGCTCAGGCGCATGTTGGCTGAGTTGTGGCCAGAACTCATCATCGTGGCCGAATCCGAGCATGGCGCAGATGCGCTGGAAGCGATTTATACCCATGCCCCGGATATCGCCTTTTTGGATATTCGTATGCCCGGCATGTCTGGTTTGGATGTGGCGAATGCGATCAAGGGACGTTGTCACGCTGTTTTCACAACGGCTTACGATAATCATGCCATCGCTGCTTTTGCCGCTGGCGCCATCGACTATCTTCTGAAACCGATCTCGCGTGAGAGATTGATCGAGGCAATTGCGCGCTTGAAGCAAAGACTCAATACCAAACAGGATGTCCCTGATATGAGTCAACTCATGGCAGAACTAGACAAACGTTTGCGTGTGCCCGCTGTGGAAAATATCCGCTGGATAAGTGCCAGTGTTGGCGATACGATCAAGATGTTCCCTGTAGAAAAAATATTGTTTTTTACCTCGGATGAAAAATACACCCGCGTTGTCAGCAGAGATGATGAAGCGCATGTGCGCAAGCCACTCAAAGAAATTATCGAGGGCCTGGATCCAGAAGTGTTTTGGCAAATTCATCGCAGCGTGGTGGTGCGTGCCGAGGCTATTGCACGTGCGCATAGAGACGAAATGGGGCGGGTTAGAGCTACGCGGCAGTAACGAAACACTGAAAGTAAGTCAGGCTTACGCTTGGCGCTTCAAGCCGATGTGACATATTACCGATTTAGTTACGCTTTTACTTCGTCAACGGAGGACTTTAGTAAAAGAGAGGGTAAGTAACGCTTTTCAAATTCATCAATTGCAAGCGCTTGCGAGAACAAAAAACCCTGTAATTCGTCGCATTGTAGCGTTTGCAATAAGGCGCGTTGCTCTGCATTTTCTACACCTTCTGCTATCACTCGTAGTTTCAGCGCGTGCGCCAGGCTGATGATGGCGGTGACTATCGCAATGTCACTTTCATCGTCTGGCAAATGCATGACAAATGAGCGATCGATCTTCAGTTTACTGATAGGAAAACGCTTTAAATAACTCAGGCTGGAGTATCCGGTACCAAAATCATCAATCGACATTTTTAAACCTAGGTCTGCTAAAGACTGCAATTTTTTTAAAGTTTCTTCAACATCGCGTATCAATATGGATTCTGTGAGTTCTAGCTCTATTCTGTTAGCCGGTAAGTTGGCCTCTTTCAGGGCATCGGCAATATCGTCAACAAAATTTGATTGTTGAAATTGGAGTGCTGAGACATTCACTGAGATACTTAAATTTTCGCCTTTGTTGAACCAGATTGCGGCTTGCTTAATGGCTGTCTTGAGAACCCAATTGCCGATAGCGACAATGACTCCGGTCTCTTCAGCGATAGGAATAAATTGTGCCGGGCTCACTTCGCCCAAATCCGCATCATGCCAACGCAACAATGCTTCTACGCCGAAAACATCATCGTTTTCCAGGTTGATCAGAGGTTGATAATGTAAACGGAAACCATCGTTTTCAAGTGCTTGTCGCATGGCATGATCTATTTTCATGCGCGACAATAAGCCGATGTTCATCTGTCGTTGATAGAAACGAAAATCAGAGCGACCTCGCTC
>JANYFV010000052.1 GCA_025359635.1 Undibacterium sp.
TACCGACTCTGGACAAAGCGGAACGCAATGGCGTACCCGAACTTGGTGTCGCACCAAATAAGGCCGTATACCAGATATCCTTGGCAGAGCCACTGACACCGCCATCGAAAGTGGCCACTGGCACATAACTACTGCCATAAATATTAATGAAACCAACCCGATAGCGATTATCAATAGACTTAAATGCGCGGCTCACTGCCGTTTTCATGGTCTGCATACGTGTCTGATAATATGTCCACCAGTTGGCAAAATTGATCATTTCTTCCGTGCCGGTGCAAATTGCGCTATCTGCGCAGTCGCTACGGGCACTGCTCAGCTTTGTATATGGAACTGTAGCATCGGATAAAATATCAACACGTGTGAAAGAACCTTGGCCAGGAACGGCTGTTACTGCAGGAACTGCTGCTACATAACCAGAAAAAGATTTTGCGCTAGTTCCTGCAGAAAAAGTACAGCTACCGTTAGACGTTCCAGTTCTAGCCAGAGTCGCCGTAATAGAAGTTGAAGTGGTAGATGGTGCAGTGATTATCAAGGTACTACTGCCGCTGGCAGAGAAGGTATAGCCGCTGCTTGCAGACTGGCTAGTAATCGCACCCAATAAGGTCGAGGCAGAAGACGTATCGGCAGTTGCCGATGGTAAAATATTGAAAGTACTTCCTCCGGTAGTGATACTTATAGAAGCTATACCGACTTTTCTTGATGATGTACAACCACTGACGGTAAGGCTAAGGGAAACACTTGCCGGCACTGCTGGCACCGCAGCAACAGCAGCAGTACCACGCGTACCCATAGAATAGCGCGGTTTAGTAAAACTGCTGGTATTTGTCTTTTGACAGACATTGGCTGCTGGAATAGCTAAAGCTGCGTTTGCCGTAGTATCACACCAACGCAATTTGGCGGGATAACTGAACGTCGCAGATGATGTTGGTTGACAATTTTTAAGACTCGAACTGTCACAATATTCCATGGTGTTCATGATGTAATAATGCGGACCAAAAGTTCTTGATTCAACCGTATAAGCACCGGAGATACCCGTTACAATGTTACCTGTGCCTGTAGAAAAGACGCTATGTGAGGTAGTGTAGGCTTTGCCACTGACTGTACCTGGCAACACATAATTGCCATTACGCAGACAATCTGTATAGCCACTATCGGTACACCACTCTGTATCAGGGTACTTACTTACCAGATCGGTCTTGGCAGACCCGGAAACGAATGCATTATTTGCTACCGCTGTCCAGCTAGTTTGACTAGGATATGGGTTACCCTTATAATCAACTGGAGGGATATAACGGATTGCCGGGTTGTAATACACGCCGTTAAAATCGGAACTACGGAAAGGCGGTTGATTAGTACAATCGCTCGAGAAAGAACCGCTTGTACTCAAACACATCTTATCGTTGGCCCAATCGGGCAAATAATTATCTCCCATACTACCCGAGGTATCTAGGACGAACATCAGATTAGGCAATACATCCGTCGTTGTGGAGGTGGCCAGAGGCCCCTTCGCCAACGTGACAGTCGTGGCCGCCAAACCTGACAAGGGCAAAGTTAGATTGAGTGCGAACGCTATAAATAGCAATAAGCGTATTGGAGATTTTTTATCTGTAGGACGGATCATGATGCGCTCCTGATTAAAAGGTAAAACCTTGGATATAACTCACGGTATTTCTTGGTCCGGTAACTTGGACGGTAATTCGGTACATAGGATTTTTACCGCCTTTAATTGCACCTGCCTGCGTCGTATTAGTGACGTTGTGTGCATCGGTATCTGTTGCTGCATCGCTGTAGATACAATTGCCATCTGACAGAACCTGGTTTTTTGTGCGACACATACGTTGAATGATGTAACGCGTAGCATTAGCAGCGGCATCTGACATTCCAACTGCACTGGTAGCATCACTCCAGGTCGCTTTTGCCGTCATATCAAGAGCTGGATCAAGGTTGGAGTAATATCCCTTTGCCACATTATCGTTATTAAATGGATGCGTCGTGATAGCCCATTGATCAACCCCAAGGTTGTCAGAGTCAGTCTTCGTTATCCACTTGATGGCAAGTTCCATGCCGCCATCACCCGACATCGTCGCAGCTTGTTTGAATGCCAGATTGCCTGCAACCACAGTACTTGTATCGACCATACGCACTAAGGCAAGCGCGGCTAGCATGATAGTCACGAGCGCAATCAACGCAACAAAAAGTATTACTCCGCGCTGTTTTACAGCCCTGATACGGCTGGGTAAATAACTGTAGCGCATCTTCATTGTATTACCCCTCTCGACCATATAACATTACGCAACGGAACAACTGTTTCGAATACGCGATAGCGATAGTGATTCCATGTCGCATCGGCTTTGCTCAGGTCTATTTGAGGGGCCGGATTGGCAGCAGTACCTTCCCATGCACATACACCAGTTGGATTTGCCGTAGTCAGCGATGAACACGCTGTTGACCCAGCAACCACATTTTTTTCATAAACACCATTACGAGCAACGATGGCAACACGGATTGCCTTAATCCTATTGCGATCAGCCACTGCTGGCGTTGTTGCTGTTGGTTTCCAGGTAGCGCTGCTGGCATCGACCCAGGAAGTGACGACGCTTTCACCAGAGGTTGTAGATAGACCATACTGCGCCTGAATACTGACAATACCCGCCGTACTAGGATTGCCGTTTTCCAGCAAATTATTATCTGCTGACACGCTATACGTTGTCTCTGCCCAGTTACCAAGGCAACTTAACATTGCACCTGGCACGACGCCAGAAGCATCGTGTAAGGTGAGATGTTTATTATCCGCATCAACATTATCGACTTTTTGCATTTGACAGACTGAGCCGTGAGTAATAATGGCCACATCATTTTTAATGCAGGCAAGATTATTGTTTAAACCAACAATATTGCCCGCAACATTCATTATTGGCATAGGAGCGCCGCCCATAGGGGTAGGCCCACTTCTTACGACAATGGTATCGCTACCGCCAGCAACTGCCCCATCAGTTATCTGCACCGGAAATAAACCTATATTCGCAGTAGAGGCATCATTGTCGTGATCATATCCAGTAGCTACATCACAATTTAATGCGCTATTCAGATCGCTATAAATAGGTAAACCATACCCTGCACTCTGCAGTTGTCGGGTCATGGCATATAGCGCGAGACTACCGTTAGTTTGCGCATCCGCAGTCCCGCCGGTAGTGCGTTTTTGCCCTTCAAAAGTGCCCATTACCTGCACTATCACCAAGGTTGTCGCTAATCCAATAGCAAGTCCAACCAAGACTTCAACTAAGCTGAAGCCATCTTGATAAGGGCGAATATTTTGATTTATTTTCGACATAAACTAGCCCCCTACTATGTGCGCTACGGTGGTCACGCTGTGAATGTCCTTCGTCCCAGGCTGTTCCCAACTGACTGTAACAATCACGCAATTTTGACTCGGAGCAAGCAATATATCGGTATCACAACTAGCGTCCGCCCTTATCGTGGAACGCTTGCCGTTTGGCAAGCCTGTCGTTGCAGCAATTGCAGTATCGACTTCTTCATAATCAGCAAGCTTGTTTTGATCGACGTACATTTGCGCAACCCTTTTTTGCGCGATGTTGCCAGCCTCAATTCTGTATTGAGAATCGGCAGCACCCTTCACCATCGCTGCTTGCAGCCCGACAACGCCGAGTATGCCAACCGAAAAAATCAATATGGCAATCAAACCCTCTAGCAAAACCATGCCATTTTGTTGCATCGGAACTGTAAACTTTAAACGCTTATTCATATGAGTCCCATCAACATTTACGTGAATCGCCAACCGTTGCAACATTCGGATCGCACAATCTGACATTCCCGCTGATACCCACACTAATCCGCAAATCTCTGGATTGAGAAGCGGCTAACTTAGCTGGGTCTATATCAACATTAATCGAACTTGCTCCGGATGCCGGAACAGGTGATGTCATACGTCCAAAATTATTAAATACGTAAGTCGTACCGTCTGCAGCGGCAACTGTGACTGCACTTGAAGAGCCATCGCCAATTTCTTTTTTCTGGATCTCTGCTGGACAATCCGCGTCCGGCGTGACGCAACCAAATGTCCAACCAGCACCAGTACCTAATACAAATTGCACAGGCACATTGCGCCTGACCGCTTCGGCACGCGCCAATTGCAAACCGGTCTCTATCGACTCTGCGGTATTACGCAGTTTGGTGTTTAATATCCATGTCGTGTATGCGGGCATGCCTAACGCCATTGTGACGGAAACAATAACAATCGTTATCATCAACTCGATAATAGTAAAACCTTTGGTGGCACGCACGTCATTAAGGTTTAGCATGAATCCCCCTTCTTACTAATCCAGCATGTCACTGAAGCGCCACCAGGAACAGTTGAATCTTTATTATTACTTTCATCAATATCGTAGATATACCCTGACATGTCTTGACTGGCATTGCCAGTCGCAGTAATCGTGTATGTAGCCGCAGCACTAACACAGCTATAGGTAAAATATTTATTTGACGAAATAATTGCTGTTGTAATTGGAGGGACAGGAACGCAGGATGCGTCCACATAATTCACGTAGGTACGGTTATCCTGAAAAAATTGTTCCATTTTGATACGTGCGGTCGACAGGTTGGTGGTCGCCTCTTGTATCTTCCCTCGACGCACGTATGAACGATACGAAGGAAGTGCGATGGAAGCTAGAATTCCAACAATAATCACGACAATCATCACTTCTATTAAGGTGAAGCCATCTGATTTCTTGGTATATTGCATGACATGTCCTTGGGTGAAATGATGCTTCATGATATTAAAAATATTCTATTCATTGAATGACTTAAGGCATTCGCAGAAAAAATTCGGGAGGCGACCTGCATTCACCTTACAGTAATCCCATCATAATATTACCTAGAGGCATCATGCAAGTTGGATTTGACAAACGGTGAGGTGCGGGCGATATTCGGTCGATGCGGTAAAGTGAAGATTCATTTTGAAAAAAATGAAAAACTTTTTATATTTAATCGTAATGCTTGGATATGTGTTTCAATATTTAAATGGCATTATTTTATTTTAAATACTACTTATCCCAACACTCCTGCGACGTCTTAGTATTATGCAGATTCGCTCTAGCACCCAAATTACTCAAGAAGTAAGTGCCGCAGGAATCGCCGTCCATAGCACCGCCCGCTACAGGTGTGGCACGGATATTGAAGGAATCAGCGGTCAGTGGTGCTGCAGTATCAAAGCTGATGGTATATAGACTTTGGCCAGTACGTGGTGAGGCAAGTATAGGAAGCTCCACCGCTGTGCCACCATCTACCCGCAAATTATAACGATTATTTTCCGTAAAAAATCGCTCCATAAACTGAGCATTTTCCAACAACAAAGATCTCGCCTCAAGCCTGCGCCCTTGTCTGATATTTTCCCGAAAACTTGGTAGCGCGATAGCGGCAATGATAGATAGCACCGCGACCGAGATCATCAATTCAATCAAGGTAAATCCGGTTTGAATTCGATACTTATATGACAAAATTTTCATTTATTCAACCTCGCACCTGATTGATAGGGTTAATTTTTTCCAATAATCTGGCGCCACAGACGAACTGTAGGAAGTGAAATTTTATCTGTCTCTGTCATGTCAATTTGAAGACCGCCAGATTGCGCAGTTGAGGTCGGTTGGTAAATAATCGCTTTTTTACCTTTTTCTAATATTGTGCTACCGAAGCTCAGCGCTCCTTGCCTTCCACCAACTCTGGCATCTGTTGCATCGACGATACCGTCGCCATTCGTATCTATGGTTTGGTACGCAAGTGAAGAACCACTCAATGCATCCAACTGCAATGTAGTCGACATGCCATCAATAACACATGGGTCGCTTGAGCTACCGGGGATAATCGTTGTGAAAACAATTTGTTCGTAAAGGCTTTGTGGATTTACCGTCAATCTTTCGCCCTTAATCAAACTCAAATCAATATACCAGCCACGCTTTGTCGCCCAATCAATTGCATGAGCCGTCACTGAATAAAATGTAGAGCTAAGCATACTAATCGTTTGTGCCTGCAAGGCTAATTGCCCTGTACTAATAGCTGATGCGGTGACACCGGGAACACCATCGTTATCCCAAACACCATATAAAGACTGTCTTGCGGTATCGCCAGGATCAGTATCTTCAAAGATTTTTCCTGTCCCGAATAGAACCATGACACCACCATTCGGGTGTTCTATCGTCTCTGGCTGAACGGTAATTGGCTGCACTACGCTTGCATAGCTGGCTTTAAATAGTGGTGCACCTGAATATGCCACTGTAGCACCGTCACCAGTAAAGTTAAATTTCCACAGGTTTCCCTGCAGGTCTCCAGCATACGCAGATTTAATTGTTGCATCTGGCCCGATCACTAATCGTGGAGTAGCTAACCCATTTGGTGTCGTAACACTACCGGCACCTGTATCAATTTTGGAAATCACGCCGCTAGCCAGATTTACGATAATCAACATCGCCTTATTAGATGCGCTTTCATATCCATTCCCAAAAACAGCAATCCAATCACCATTTGGTGCGCGACCAAGCTGTGCCTTGCCTATGGTAAAACCAATATCGGAATCTGAGAATGCGTTGACTTCCCACATGACATTTGATGCATTAAATGAAGTAGGATTGCTCACATCTAAGGCAAAAACAGATCGACCTCCGGCACCGGTTGTTCCGAGTAAAATGGTTCGCCAACTGCCCTTGATATAGGCATCGCCTAATGCCGGGGTGCCATCAACATAAAATTTGTGAGTATAAGATTTGCTGGCAAGAGCCGGTAAATTGCGCATTACCGCTTTGGGAATATGAGCAAATTCCTCAATACCGGTACTGCCATTAAATGCGTGCAACATGCCGTCGTTACCACCAACGTACACCATGGATGGTCGTGATTTTTTTGCAGCGAGATATGCCGGGTAACTTGATTTTGCTGCGGCTTCGGATAGTGGCAAAAATAAATATGCTTCGTCCTCACCTTCTTTCAAAT
>JANYFV010000084.1 GCA_025359635.1 Undibacterium sp.
GATATGGATGCCGCCTATCTGCAGCAAAAACTCAACTTCGCGCTGCGCGTAATTGTCGGTCAGTTTGTACTTGGCAATGCCGTATTCATTGAGGCCGCCCGGCTTGGACTGCGATTCAAATATCTCAACTTGATTGCCCAGCATCGCGAGTCTGTGTGCGCAGGCCAGGCCGGCAGGACCGGCGCCGACTATGGCGATAGTGCGGCCAGTTGCTGTCGCACGGGGAAAAGGGTGGGTGTCGAAATGCATGTGGTCGATTGCATGGCGTTGTAATAGACCGATCTTGACCGGCTGCGCCTCAGCATCGTGATTGCGTACGCAGGCTTGTTCGCACAGGATCTCGGTCGGGCAAACGCGGGCGCAACTGCCGCCCAGAATATTCGACTCTAAAATGACTTTAGCCGCACCATTAATGTTGTCGTGCGCGATATTGCGGATGAAGCTGGCAACGTCGATCTCAGATGGGCAGATGCGCGTGCAGGGCGCGTCGTAACAGTACAGGCAGCGCTCGCTCTCTATGATGGCTTGACGCGCCGTCAGCGGCGGTGCCAGATCGGTAAAGCGCGCAGCCAGCGGTTCATTACCATCGCTTGCCGTGCCCAAATGTTTCAGAGATTCAATCATGATCGATTCCTAGCTAAATTATTTTACACCTGAAAATCTACCATAAAAATTAATGATAAATTTTACCAAGTGGTAAAACTATAATGCCATAATAAACAAAATATTTACAATAGATTTTCCTGGAATTTACGAATTGTTCACTTGCGTGCTTGGTCAATATGATCTTCGCACGGTAAGCACGTTGGGTAATGCACACGAGTTAAGGAGTAAAAAATGTCAGAAAAAAGTCAGGCAGGGCGTAAAAAATCCGTTGCGAAAAAACCACTCTTGCAGAAAGAGAACTCTGTGCCGGAATCAGTTCTATCTGCCAGAGTACGCAATAGCAAGCCGCGTGAAATTAGTGGCGAAAGTAAGCGCGACAAACTCGAAGCCGATATCTTGCAACATGCCGTCAAGATGTTTGCTGAATGCGGATATGAAGGTACATCTATCGCCAGCATTGCGGAACAAGTCGGGGTCTCAAAACAAAACCTGCTGTACTACTTCGCCAGCAAACAAATTTTGTATCAACGCGTACTCGATGATGTGCTCGATGCGTGGTTAGACAGAATGAATAGCTTGGCAGATGAAACCCAGGAACCTGTGGATTTGTTACGCAGCTACATACAGGCAAAACTACGTTTTTCAAGAGAGCAACCATGGGGTTCACGCGTCTATGCGATGGAAGTGATCGGTGGCGCTAAAATCTACGGTGAAGACATTCGCAAGAAAGTGATACCGTTGCTGCGCAAGGATATCGCAACATTTGAAAAATGGATAAAGCAAGGGAAAATTGCTGTCGTGAATCCAACGCATTTACTCTTCGCAATCTGGGCAATGACGCAATCGTATGCAGATTTTTCGACGCAAATGACACTGGTGCTGAATCGAAAAAAATTGAGTGGGAAAGATTTTGACGAGGCAGAGAAGTTGATTGTGGAGATGGTGCTGGCGGCTGTTTCTATCAAAACTTAAATGCGCAAGCTGGAATTACATAAAACCAAGACAGATACGTAACCTGCCTTGGTTTTACTGTGTTGAAACTAAGCTGAATATAAACCCGAACTAAACAGTTAGAGGCTTGTAGCGTATGCGTTTTGGTTTGGCGCCTTCTTCGCCCAATCGTTTCTTTTTGTCGGCTTCGTATTCCTGATAGTTGCCGTCGAAGAAAGCCACTTGTGAGTTGCCTTCAAATGCCATGATATGGGTGGCGATTCTGTCCAGAAACCAACGGTCATGTGAAATTACCATGACGCTGCCGGCAAATTCCAAGAGAGCATCTTCCAGCGCGCGCAAGGTTTCAATATCGAGATCGTTCGACGGTTCATCGAGCAGCAGAACGTTACCGCCTTGCAGCAAGGTTTTTGCCAAATGCAGGCGACCACGCTCACCGCCAGATAAATTACCAACGATTTTTTGTTGATCGCCGCCTTTGAAGTTAAAGCGGCCGAGGTAAGCGCGTGATGGCATTTCGAAACGACCGACAGTCAGAATATCGGCACCGTTGGCAACATCTTCAAACACGGTTTTAGTGTTGCCAAGATCTTCGCGCGATTGATCAACCAATGAAATTTTGGCAGTTTGGCCGAGTACCACTTCACCGCTATCCGGTTGCTCCAGGCCCTTGATCATTTTAAATAAAGTTGATTTACCTGCACCGTTAGGACCGATGATGCCGACAATCGCGCCAGGTGGAATTTTGAAGCTCAGATTGTCGATCAACAGACGATCACCAAAGGCTTTGCTGACGTTTTTAAATTCGATGACTTCATTGCCTAAACGCTCAGCAACCGGAATAAATATCTCTTGTGTCTCGTTACGTTTTTGGTATTCGTGCTCGCTCATTTCATTGAATCTGGCCAGGCGCGCCTTACTCTTGGCTTGACGTGCTTTAGGATTCTGGCGTGACCATTCGAGCTCTTTCTGCAAGGCACGTTGACGCGCTGATTCGGTGGATTCTTCCAGTTTTAAGCGCGCTTGTTTCTGATCGAGCCACGAGCTGTAATTACCTTTCCAAGGAATACCAGCACCACGATCAAGTTCCAGTATCCATTCAGCTGCATTGTCGAGGAAATAGCGGTCATGGGTAATCGCTACGACTGTGCCGGGGAAGCGCAATAGGAATTGTTCCAGCCAGTCGACTGATTCTGCATCAAGATGGTTGGTCGGTTCATCTAACAGCAGCATGTCTGGCTTGGATAATAATAATTGGCACAGGGCGACGCGGCGTTTCTCACCGCCAGACAAGACGGCAATTTTGGCATCCCAAGGTGGCAAACGCAATGCATCGGCGGCCATTTCCAACTGCAGTTCAACATTGTCGCCAGCCGAGGTGGAGATGATGGCTTCCAGACGTGCCTGCTCATTGGCGAGTGCATCGAAATCTGCATCTTCTTCTGCGTAAGCGGCATACACCTCTTCGAGTTTTGCCTTGGCTTCAAAGACTTCGCCGAGTGCAGATTCGACAGCTTCTCGGACGGTTTGCTCTGGATTGAGTTGCGGCTCTTGTGGTAAGTAGCCGATCTTCAAATTCGGCATAGGGACAGCTTCGCCCTGAATGTCTTTGTCGATGCCGGCCATGATTTTTAGCAGCGAGGATTTGCCAGAGCCGTTGAGACCGAGTACGCCAATTTTGGCACCAGGGAAAAACGAGAGGGAAATGTCCTTCAAGATCTGACGTTTCGGCGGCACAATTTTGCCGACGCGATTCATGGTGTATACGTAATTTGCCATTTTTTCGATTTTTCGAGATGAGTTTGAAATTTATGAGAATGGCAGCAAGGATACCTTAAGCCGATGACAAAGAGGAGAGTCCTGGCTCAATCAATTGTTGAGTAAAGCCGATTTCTTGCGTTAACAGAGCTCGCCAAATGAAAAATTTTCAATTTCGGTGGTAGCTTGCGTTAGTAATTTTTTAGCAATGCTGCATTTGAGTTCCTTAAGTTACTTTTTGGGAATATACTAGGCGGTTGTAGTGTAATTCGTTAAAAATTAGCTCATTTCTAAAAATCAATTTATTGATTTTATAGGGCTCAATTGAAGAGAATTTTCTGCTTTGGAATCTACTGTGCATGACTAAGTCTTCATTACGTCGAGAACTCGTTATCCCAATTGCCGTGCTGGTCATTGGTGTTTCTGCGGCCATAGCGTGGGTTTCGTTGAAGGCGGGAACCGATGCTGTTGAGACATTGACACAACGCGTGTTGCTTGATGTCGTCAATCGTATCAACGTTGCGGCAGATAAACACCTCGATGGCGCCTTGATTGCCCTTGAATCTGTTGCACCTAATCCCTTAAGCGTTCCCGAAGAACCGCCATTTCCCACCAACGCGCATGTGTTAGAGCAAAAATTATGGTCGGCGAGCGGCTTGTTTATGGACGTCAATTATTACGTCTATTTTGGTGGTAAGGATGGCCAATTTGTTGGTGTCAATCGCATTTCTAAAGATAATGTTGAGTTGTACTTGCGTGAGTTAAATTCAAATTTACGTCAAGTCTACCAAGTGACAAAAATTGATGACCGTTCAAAGCTTTTACGTACGGATCAATTTGATCCCCGCAATCGCCCATGGTATCAATCATCGATGAATTCAGATAAGCCAGTCTGGTCAAAAATTTATAGTAATTATGTGACACATGTTCCGACGATTACTTTGGCAAAAGCCGTGTTTAAAGAAGACCATGAATTTATTGGGGTGATCGCTACAGATGTCACCTTAATTGAGTTATCTCGTTTTCTGCGTAAGCTTGAAGTTGATCAGAATAGCGTGGCTTATATTGTGGATGAAGATGGCTATGTCGTTGCAACTTCGGGTGTGGAGCTGCCCGAAAAAAATGAGAGAGATTTTCCTGCGCGCATGTTGGCGCGTGAAATGAAAACGCCATTGATAGGAGAGACTGCGCGCCAACTTAATTTCAAAAATTTGCCCATTTCACAAACGCAGCATTTACAGACCAGTGTTGGTGCTGTCGAAGTTGCGGTTTCCCGTCTTGGATTTAAGCAGGGCTTGAAGTGGACTACCATCGTTGTCGTTCCACGTGCTGATTTCATGAGTGGCATCAATAAAGGTTTTATGCAAAGTATTGCTATTGCTATTGCCTGCATCATTTTTGCGCTGACTATCGGGTTGACGATCGTGGACCGTGTCATCCGGGATATACGTAAGCTCACGGCGGCGGTAAAGCGTTTTGGTGATGGCGAACCTTTGACCGATCTAAAAATTCAACGCACTGATGAAATTGGTATTCTTGCCGAAACTTTTTCCGAAATGGAAAACAAATTACGCTTTGACAGATTGACTCAGGTAGCGAATCGAGAATACCTATTTTCTCAGATTAATTATCTGCAAAAACAAGCCAAACTGAAATTGCTCGATTTTGATGGATTTACACTTTTATTTATCGATCTGGATCGATTTAAGTTAGTCAACGATAGTTATGGTCATGACGCTGGTGATCAGGTATTAGTCATTATTGCGGCGCGTTTGCGTGCTGCGGTGCGCGACACAGATGAAGTTGCGCGTTATGGTGGAGATGAGTTTGTTTTGCTGCTAAAAGAAATCAAGAGCTCCATCGATATCAATATCATGGTGGAGAAAATCATCTCCGTGGTTGAGAAACCTATCGCCTTGGATAACGTGATTGTAAGTGTTGGGGCATCTATAGGCTGGTCAAGTTTTCCTGAGGATGGCGATGATTATGTGCGCTTGATCAAAGTAGCCGATAGCCGCATGTATCATAAAAAACGAGATCGCAAATCAAACCAGATGCATTTGGTTTAAATAGATAATATTGCCGAAAAGTATTGATGTCTATTTTGCAGTTGGTATAAAGCGATAAATACTCTGATTAAGTGTTTTCCTTGAATCAATTAGAGTCAGCACTCTCGCTATATTCGGCTGTTTATTGACAAATAGTTACAATTTGATTGATATTTATCATGCAGAAAATTTAGGCAGAAGTTACACTCATGCGCTATTAAAAATAGTTTAGCGTATGAGCTTGAATGTTTAACGATTGACTATTTGCAAACGCTACTTATAAAGCGAATATGGAATCAATCATTAAACATTTGGTGGAGATTACCGGTCATCGTGACCATGATCTCCTTAATATTTCCGTGATATCCGCATTGTGCGAATTGACACAGGCAGCGTATGCGCGTGTTCTTGATGTCGTTGCAATGGGCGGTAAGCTTCACCTTAGGACACAGATTTCGATAAAGAACGGCGAGGTGATTGTTGCTGAAGAATTTACCGTATCGTCGCCTATTGCCGGAGAACTGCTTGCGCATTATCCTGTGTTGGAGAATGGAATTGCGCAGAAGTTGCATGTGATTGAGGATCTGGATGAAAATGGAAAGGGTACTGTCTGGTTGCCAATCTGGATGAACGAGAAAGTCAACGTGTGCCTGGAAATCGTCAACCCGGCGAGTTATACAAAAAATACCAGAGAAGTGATGGACGGTATTCTTATCGTGTATCGAAATTTTCAAAATTTGCTTGATTACAGTGAGCGTGATTCGCTTACCGGGTTGTTGAACCGCAAGACATTTGACGATAATTTTTCAAAAATTCTTCGTTCTAGTATGTTACTTGGTCAAACTCCAGGTGCAGGGCGCAGTGATCCCGAACGACGTACAGGCGAAAAAGAAAAACATCATTGGCTCGCGGTTGTCGATATTGATCATTTTAAACGCGTTAATGATCAGTTTGGCCATTTGTATGGGGATGAAGTTTTGATTCTGATTGCCAATCTGATGCGGTCTTCATTTCGACCCAGTGATAAACTTTTTCGCTTTGGCGGTGAAGAATTTGTGATTCTATTGCGCTCAACCTCGCAAACTGATGCTCAGATGATCTTTGACCGTTTCCGTTCAAATGTAGAACAATATCCGTTCCCACAGGTTGGTCAGGTGACTGTCAGTCTTGGCTATGCTCATATTGATCCTTTTGAGCCAGCGGTTGGTATTATGGGGCGCGCGGATCAGGCACTTTATTTTGCCAAGAGCAATGGCAGAAATCGTACTTGTCACTACGAAAATCTAGTGAAAATTGGTGATTTGAAAGTCGAAATTTCAAATGACAGCGTTGAGTTTTTTTGATACTGAATATCAGAATTGTGCGACCTAACCGGACGCCGGTTTTGCTGTATGTGATATTGTGATCAAGGCAACGCTGCTCAAGATGATTGCCATTGCAATTATCTCGCGCATACTTAAGCTTTCCCCTCCAAACAACACACCAAGCGTTACTGCGATCAAGGGATTGACATAGGCGTAGCTTGAGGCCAAAGCCGACGAGACCTTGGATAACAGAAACATATAAGCAGTAAACGCGAGCAAAGAACCCGCAACCACCAGGTAAGCCCATGCCGTCAAGGCGGGCAATGTTATCGGGGCTTTGAGATTTTCTCCTGTGCAGATCGCAAGGACAATCAGGAACACACCACCCAATAACATTTCACTGGCAAATCCCATTGCGCCAGGCGCAAGAGTTAACTTCTTTTGCGAAAGTACTGAACCAATATTCCAACAAATTATCGCCCCCAATAAGGCGGCAATGCCTAGCGGTTGCGCAGAGAATTCACCGCCAGCCGCAAGTAAAATTGCTCCGCCAAAACCAATCAAAATACCCAACCACTCGCGCTTGTTTGGCCAGTCCCCGAAGAATCCAGTGCAAAATGACAGTATCATCGGTGAACATGCAATAAACACCGCTGTCAGGCCAGAGGAAATATATTGCTGCCCAACGGCCGTTAAACCCATGCCTCCTCCCAACATTAATATCCCGATTAATCCAGCGGCACGCCATTCTGAAATTGTTGGATTGGCTGCGCCATGCGTTTTTTTCCATGAATACAGCAAGGCACCTGCCATAAGAAATCGTGTTCCCATCAACAAAAGTGGTGGGAAAGAACTTAAGGCCACACGAATCGCAAAGTAGGTTGAGCCCCAGACGATGTACACAGTGAATAGCGCAAAAAGGACACGTCTAGGTAGATGTCGCATAGATTTTTATTGTCGAAGAATGATTCACTGAGCTGCTAGTGTATGACAGAAAGAATGCGTTTTGAATGGATGAAACAAGGTAAATGCGCTACATTACTTTTAATTTAACTGAAAAATGAGTGAATTTCGATGATGCTTGAATTGGACTTAATGGATGCAAAAATCCGGGAAATCTTGCTCGGAGATGCACGCGCCATCAAGCCGGTGAATTGACATGGAATTACGCCAACTCCGTTATTTTGTGGCTATCGTCGATCATGGTTCCTTGTCGCGCGCGGCGCGCGTGCTGCATATCGTGCAGCCTGCTTTGACGCAACAAATACAATTGCTGGAAGATGAACTTGGCGCACTCCTGTTGCACCGGTCGGCACAGGGGATGCAGGCGACAGACGCTGGCAAGGTGTTTTATGAACATGCACATGCCATACTGAAACAGGTCACTGATGCCAAATCGGCCGTTACGCAATCTGCCGATAAACCTAGCGGCACGGTGGCTTTAGGCATCCCACAAAGTGCCTCAGGTGCCTTGGCGCTGCCTCTGCTGACGGCGGTGCGCGCTATGTATCCGGATATCGTGTTTCAATTAACCGAAGAACTCACCGGTAATCTGAGCGAGCAGCTGCGCTCCGGTCGCCTCAATTTGGCGATCTTGTTTGATGACGGCCAGCTCAGCGGTTTTAATACGAAGCCGATGGTGGAAGAGCAGATGATGTACATCACACGCGCAGATTCACAATTTGCCTGCAAACGCAAATCCATTTCGCTGGAAAAAGTCTTGCAAGCGAGCTTGATCTTGCCGAGTATTCAGCATGGTGTCAGGCCACGGATAGAGGAGAGGGTGCGTCAGGCCGGTATGACAATTGACAAGGTTGTCGAGATCACATCGATTGCCATCCTGAAGTCCGCCTTGATGGCCGACATGGGCGCAACCATCTTGCCAGTATCGCCGTTTTTAGCGGAAATTGAACGCGGTGAAATGCGTGCCTTGCCTATCAGCGATATTGCCTTGTCACGCACGGTTGTGTTGTGTTCGTCGAAAAATATCCCACTGACAAATGCCGCCATGGCTATAGAAAGATTGGTGCTGGATGTCACAAAGAAGCTGTGTGATAGCGGGCTATGGTTGGGTGCCCGAAATCTGCAGGTCTAGTTGGAGCATGCTTAAGGTGACTCAGGTGATGTTAAAAGGCAGGCTATCATTTTTCATGATGCCTCTATTGAAATTTCGTATTTTCGCAATATTCTAATCCGGACTACACTGGTTTCACAGTAGGTTCTGTAGCAGATAAAAGCTTGCGATTACAAGCACCGCAATGGTTGCCTGGTCTTACCTTTACACCAGGCCTGAATAAAATTGTGTCTTACCGGGCGCAGCGCATGTTCCTTGCACGCAAAATTATCAATTTTGCAGTATTACATCCTATCTAACAGTGCTTCGAACCTACTGGCCTGGCGCAGATTAGACGCCGTGCTCCCTCTAAGTTACCCCAATAATGTTTGGCTGCAAAGCAGCCTAGTGTCTATACTAAGAATTCAAGACTTAAGAATATCTCAGCATTTTTCAATGTTTGAATTGACGTTTACGTTAACGTAATATAACTTAGCTTAAATTTCACGTGTTGCAGACTGTAAATTTCGTTTGCCGCATTGATCCAGCATCTTGCAACCTTGAGGAAGACATGACCGATTTGTCCATTGCCCAAAAATTAACCGAATATAAACCTGCGAATAAGGTGCGTTTTGTCACCGCCGCATCCCTGTTTGACGGGCACGACGCGTCGATCAACATCATGCGCCGGATTTTGATGGCGAATGGTGCCGAGGTTATCCACCTTGGACACAATCGCTCGGTAGAAGAAATCGTCACGGCGGCACTGCAGGAAGATGCCCAGGGTATTGCGATTTCGAGCTATCAAGGCGGCCATGTCGAATACTTCAAATATATGATCGATCTGCTCAGACAACGCGGCGGCGAACATATCAAGGTATTTGGCGGCGGCGGTGGCGTTATTGTTCCGGAAGAAATCGCCGATTTGCATGCGTATGGCGTCACCCGTATATTTAGCCCGGAAGATGGCCAGCGCCTGGGTCTGGTGGGCATGATTTTGTCGATGATACAAGCTTGTGACACAGACCTGTCTGGTTATGCACCAAGCAAAATCGACGCTTTAACACATGGCGAGATGGTGGCAAAACATCGGCCGCTGGCGCAATTAATTACCGCGCTGGAAAACGATAAAGTCAGCGCCAAACTCAAGGCCGAGATCATCAAGGTGGCGGAGCAGTGCACAGTTCCGACCTTCGGTATTACCGGCACCGGTGGTGCAGGTAAGTCTTCACTCACTGATGAATTGATACGCCGCATACGTCTGGATCAAGACGATCACCTGAATATCGCGCTGATTTCGATTGATCCGTCGCGCCGTAAATCGGGCGGCGCGCTACTGGGTGACCGTATCCGCATGAATGCGATCAACCCTTGGAAGGGTAATGTCAAAGTCTTCATGCGCTCATTGGCCACGCGTGAAGCGGGCTCGGAGATTTCCCAGGCTTTGCCCGATGTGATCGCGGCCTGCAAAGTGGCCGGTTTTGATCTGGTGATAGTCGAGACATCTGGCATCGGCCAGGGCGATGCTGCCATTGTGCAGCATGTGGACCTGAGCATGTATGTGATGACGCCAGAATTTGGCGCGCCATCGCAACTCGAAAAAATCGACATGCTCGATTTTGCCGATTTTGTCGCGATCAATAAGTTCGATCGTAAAGGCGCGCAAGATGCATTGCGCGACGTCGCCAAACAATATCAACGCAAC
>JANYFV010000137.1 GCA_025359635.1 Undibacterium sp.
ATCTGGCAAGCGAGTTTGGGTAGTGCCGCGTGCATCGTTGCTGTGGAAGCCATTGCCAGCATTGAAAAAGAATTCAGTCTTGTCCCATGGGCCAAAGATTAACGACAGTTTTGGTGAGACGATATTGTCTTTGGTTTTGCCAGAATTACCTTCAATACTGCTACTCACTTTGAAATCATAGGCGTCAACTCTCAGCCCGGCAATTGATCTCAATTTTGCTAGCCATTGCGTGGTGTTTTCTGCATAGAAACCGGCGCTTGCTTCTTTGACCTGGTCTTCACGAATGATGGATGAGCGCTTTCGCGCTATGGTGTTGTAAATACCGATAGGTGACAATTTGTCGTAGCGATATTGCACGCCAATTTTATTACGCATGTCTAATCCCGCGACAGTGTTAAACCATGCCTGGCTTATATTGACGCCCAGCATACGGCGTTGCTCACTTTGATTGAATTGATCACCATCGTCTGGATTAGTCAGAAAATAAGTGAAATTGCTGAATAAATCCAGACTTGATTGCACAGCATATACATCTATTTCAAACAGACTATTTGGGCCACGACTATGCATTGCGTAAGACAAACTGTAACGTGAAGTGTTTTCGCCATCGCTAGGGTCGACTGTGCCAAAGCGGCCGAGTTGGCCAGACTGCACTGCACGTAACGGGATTTGATCGGTTGAGTTCCAGCTATTTTTATATGCCATTGCAGTGACGTTATAACCCTGCGCTTGATTGCCTTCGCTGTAGCGCAAAGTAGCTATCGATTTGCGCACTTTTTCTGGATTACCCCAAGGACCATCATTGCGATTGAGTTCTAATCCGTAGAGCAATTGACCGTTCATCACTGCGATGGAGTCGACAAGCACGGCACGTTGATAGGCATTTTTACCTAAGGATAAACTAGCGATGCCACTATCTAATTTATCGGCAAGGCGAATATGAGCAGCACCGGCGGAAGCGAAATCACCTTCGTTGGCAAAGTAAGTTCCTTTTTTGTATTCGATACGTTGTACGAGTTCCGGGATTAAAAAATTCAGATCTGAATAGCCTTGGCCATGCGCATGCGATCGCATATTGACCGGCATGCCATCAACAAAACTAGCGAAATCGGTACCGTGATCTAGATTGAAGCCACGTAAAAAATATTGGTTCGCCTTGCCATCTCCACTATGTTGGCTAACGATCATGCCGGGCACAAATTCCAATAATTCACCAACACGCAAAGCAGGGCGATTGGCAATCAAACTGGCGTTCACCACGCCCTGGCTTGCCGCATCCGATGTACCAACAGCATTGTCGTAATGTCCAGCTACGTTGACGGTTTCTATTTTTGTCGCGTCTTGCGCATTTGCTGAAGAAATATCAGCAAAATTTAATATATTGAAAATAATCATTGCTGCGAACGAAAACTTGATCAAACTTTTTTTCATGAAAACTTAATATTGAATTTTTTAATGATAGAATTTTTGTTCACTGTACCGATTTGATCCTGATAGAAAATGCAATGGGGAAAATAATACCACGATCGCCATCTGCCCAACTTCTACTCCAACGTTAAAGCACATCCAGATTTGCCAGATATCCGCGCAGCCTTAGCCTGGCACGAAATAGTAACACTCCAAAATTAGAAATACTCAGATCTAACTCTTTGCATATTTCTTCCGTTTCTAAATCCAGTAACTCGCGCATCATAAAAGCACGTGCGCTTTTGGCGGGCAATTTTTCCAGGCAAATTTCTACAGCTTTGAAAAAATCTTTTTGCTCTAATACACTGTCCGGTTGACTCCATGCGCGGGCAACTTCTATCTTATGGCCGTTGGATGTGAAGAGACTATCAATGATGTCCGAATCGGACGACTCATCGTCGTACGGTAACTGTTTTTCTTTTTCAGTCAGACGCAAAATATCGATAATTTTAAACTTGAGTATGCCCGTGACATATGTACGAAAAGAAGATCTCCCTGCAAAACGATCTGGCTTTTCAAGAACTGCCAACAATGTCTCTTGTACCGCATCTTCTGCTTGTGCATTATTATGTAATTGCAGAAAAGCAAAACGAAACAGTGCTGGATGCATTGTTGTTAGTTGTTGGTGAATGATGTGACTGGAGGGCATTTGCGTCGCCGGGTTGAGAATGTATTTTGTAACCGGTGACAATCAAGAATGACACTAAAACGTTCAATAGAACGAGTTAGCGCATTCCACGATTTATGTCCGGGTCATGGATGGAGATAATGTTTTGGATAAAAAAATCTTAATATTATTTGCTGACAATCGGGCGCTGCATTGGTGCCAACTTGGCGACCAATTTATTCGAGATAGATGAGGAAATATTATTTTTCTCCATCGCTATTTGCAAGTCTTCTGCCAATGCATTGAAGTGGGCATTGCTAATGTTCATTCCCTCATGGACTTCGTGCATATCTTTTCCTTTGTACTGACAGGGGCCGCCAGTTAGCTCACAAAATTGATCACTTAGTTGAGCTGCAAGTCGTTTCTTATCTGTCTGTTCAAAAAAACGCTTGATGCGTTGATCTGCCAAGATAATAGGAATGAAGTCTTCAACAATTTTATCAATGCCCGCTTTGGCCCCCAAGCTTTGAAATACCGAATCATCGGTGCTCGTGCTTTGGGCTTGTGCAGTAACGCTGGTCGCAGCAATCATCGCAATGGAAAAGATTAATCGTATCAATGGTGTCTTAAGTAGGGTTTTCATGATTATTTATCTCTCTGTGAATTAGTGTTGATTTTTTATTGAGGTCGTGAAACAAGACAGAATTAAAAGCCAGTTTGTACCGACATGTACCAGCCACGTTGTTGTTTGGGATTAAATACAGTGATGTCGCCTAAGTTGACATAGGCTGCTGTGATCGACAGGTTTTTTGTTGGAAAGTAGGCAAGGAAAACATCGTAGTAGTCTTTTTCATTATCGACGCCGAGATTGCGAGGTTTCATTCGATATTCGGCACCTGCTACTAGTTTTCGGTTGATCAAATATGCAACCGATGTTTCAAATTCTGGCGCGTATTTATTTTTTTTATCACCACCAAAACCGAGTAGACCCATTTGATTAGCTTTGGTTGCCCGCATTGTTGCGTTCAGCAACACACTCTGTGCGAGATAGAGCTTGGTCGCAGAGACGTAATAATCCACACCACTGTCATCTTTTGCGCCCAATTGCTTTACGCTGGTGACGCCTAAGGCGCCGAGACCACCAATCGCGTCATCGCGTTTTACCATCGCGCCAATAGCAAGCTGTGGTATCCAGCCTGTCTGGTCGTAAATGGCATCACCGGCAACCTTCACTTTAATACCAAAAATATTTTGCTTGAGTTTTAATGAATCTAAAGGCGCAAGACTGCCAGTGAATTCCTGTTTGGCGATAGAAAGTTCGACTTGATCGGCAATGCCAACCGAAGCTCCATAGGTTTTGAGTGTGTAATCTTGCGTGCTCACTTGGGTGTAATGGGCATTTGCACCGTAACTGTCACGTGTGCCGTATCCTGTAATTAACGCCCATGGTGTTAGTCCACCTCCGCCGGCGCCTTCTACCTGGCTTACTCCACCGGTTGCAGTTAATTTTCCCATGTCGGGTAAGTGAGATTCTTGTGCGTATGCGAATTGACACAGGACATTTAGGCTACTGACTAGTACGAATTGTGTGACCTTATTTGTTTGTAGCATGGTTTGCTCCTTAAAAAAGATGTGATGTTGCCGAGACTAGATCTTTGTAGTTCGTGCCTGTTGCGGTTACCAGCAAAAACATTTGCAAAAAAACTAATGTCTTATGAATATACGAACGAGAAGGAAAACTGGATTCAATTTAATTCAAAATAATGAAAATAAATTTACGATGAATTACTTGAAGCAGATCAGAGTTTATTTCGTAATGAAAAACAAACCCTGATTTTTCAAAATTAGCTTAACTGCAACCAACTGCCTTTGAAAATAATCGGACCGCTAGGTTTTTCCGGATTGCCAGATCCGCCTTTGGGTTCCAATGTGACCGCCAATAGTGGTGTGTTTTCAGATGTCATATTTTCTGGCAGATTGATTGTGAAAGTGTTGGTGCCGAGATTGCTCGCAATTAAGCCTAATGATTTGGTCTTGCCTTCTTTGGACACCGCCCACAACTCAAGGCTCTTATCAGACGTAATCGCTTGTGCTGTAACAAAACGTACGACTAACTGTTTGTGTCTGATGTCGCTTGAAATCACAGCGATAGGCTGAGCTTTATCGTCTGAAAGGGTAGCAACGAAATTATTTACAGGCAAAGCCTGCTCGACTTGCTTACTTAATAACGCCGATATCATTATCAATGCTGCAGTGGTCGAGATTACGCCTAGTCCACGCCAAAAACTTAAATTTTCAAAAATATTGCGCATGAAAGCCCAGCGATCATTGATACGAAGTTTCAAGCGTTTTTCTAGCGCTAACCAGACACCAGATGTAGGCTGTTTTGCCGTTGAAAATTCTGCCATAGGCATAAGATTCCCCTGCCATTCTCTGACTACATGTTGTAAAGCGGCGTCTTGCTGCATCCATGTTTCAAATCGACGCCGTGCGCCACCTCGTAAAGTACCCAAAACGTATTCTGCCGCGAGTTTTTGTTGTAACGCGGGCTTGTTTTTGATGTTCATGCCAGCTCCCTTCTGACGAGACAGGTGCGTAGTTTGTCTAGCCCTCGTCGTATCCAGGTTTTTACTGTCCCCATAGGTAATTTCATTTGCTCGGCGACTTCACTGTGTGATAAATCGTGATAAAACGCTAAAGCCATCGCTTGCCTATGCAAGGCTTCCAATCGTGACATACACGATGCTAAAGCCGCGGCATCTTGACTTAGCTCTAGTGCCTGTAGAGGTGTGGCTTCGCCACTTTCTAGTGCACTCATGATGTCGCTATCAAAATATTCTGCATCTATTTCCACATCGTGCTGTTGTCCGTTACTGAGCTTGCGTAGTAAATCGAAGGCTCGGTTACGCACGATAGTGGTCATCCATGTCATTGGTGCAGCGAGGCTGGATTGGTAGCTACTGGCGTTGTTCCAGATATTGATAAAACTTTCTTGTAGTACTTCTTCGGCAAGTTCGCGTTTTTGTAATATGCGCAAAACAAAGCCAAACAATTTAGGGGAGGTGGCTTCATAAAGAGACCTGAAGGCCGAGGCATCTTGGCGCGCCACTGCCACTAGCCAAATGTGCATCTGACCAGCGTCTAATGTTGAATTGTTTGAGCTAGTTAACAATTTTTATCCCAATGAGATTTGACTGCACATGTGATTGCGAGACTTATGCAGCGTAATGTATTCCACCTCTCGCTGTCACCAAGAGTGTTGTTTTTGAAAACTCTGGTCATGATAATTCTTATAGAAGTTGGTAAAGTTTGTAGTGTTTGCCAACTGATATACGTATTAATACTTCGGACGGATTCAATTATTTTGAGATGGTTTGCAATGGTACTGTGGCGAGTATGAATGCTCTTGTATGCCTGCCAAAATCTGTCATTAAATTGGTTGTTGAATCTGTGATGCGTGCTTGTTGTTTTATATTGGCAATGGTTGTTACATTAAATATGTTCAAGTCATTACTGATAATGAATGTTGAGGGGGGCGCCACTTCGTTTCTGAGTAGCAGCGCTTTTCCGCTTACTGAATTCGACCATCTCGCTGCACGAAACCTGTTTGAAACTGAATTGTGCAATTTAGATTAGATATTTAAGTTCTGCGTTTAAACCAGCCAGCGATAGAGAGTCGATTACGTGTTGCCGGTAGCACTTCATGTGCCATTTCGGCGGATAAAAATAATACCAGTCGACATGCCAAAGGCGAGATGTCTTCAACGCATTTTCCATCAAGATGCAGGCGTAAAGCACCGCCTTGCTCTGGCAGCCAGTCTTCATTCAGGTATATTACGGCTGAGATTGTACGACTGTCATTGTCGCGAAAACGATCGATATGTTTAATATACGAAGTACCAGGTGCATAAAACGAAAAGTGGCTTTCGTATTCTTCCAAGCCCAAATAAAGATTTTGGTTTAGTACCAGTCGTAAAGCTTCCATTACCTCTAAATATTGATCGCAAGCCAATGATTGTCCGGTTTTAAGCCAGTCTATTTGATCGCCACGAATATTTGTCGTCACCTCGTGTAGTTTGCCGTGTCTTACGCCCGCTAATTTTAATCCGCCGATAGACTGTATCGCCATACATTCTGCTGCGAGGGCAAGAACTAAATCGGCGGATAAGAAGAGATTATGTTGCGACCACCCATGTTCCGCTAGATTGCCGAGCATGGTAGTTTGCATGCTATAACCAAAGTCGGTTTGGTTAGCATATGGAGCTAATGGAATCATGGGATTGCTTTCTTGGGAAAGGTGCTGGTACGGCCTATCGTATTAGCCCAAGAGTAAGGGAACGTTTACTACTTTTGTTTGTTGAGACTGGGTGGAAGTTAATTGATTCACTTGCTAAAGCGAATTAATTGTACAGGCTTACCTGCGATCTCAAGGAAAGTATTGATGAAGTTGACACTTGGACGATTGCATTCTGTTTATCGTGATAACGATATTTCATACTATTTTTATTAACGTTATCGAATTGATAGTCGCATTTCTTTGTTTGATTAGAGGATTGCTAAATGGTCTGTATATTTCGCCAAAGTAAAAAGCGCGTGCTGTAATATAATTAAAGTTGTTTGTGGAATCGTTATCAATAAGCTTGCTGTAGTTTGAATGAGATGATGTTAAAAAAAATCGAAGTAAATTTTTTGAGAAAAGGTATGTATGTTCAAGAGCTTTGTAGTTCTTGGATGGATACCCCCTTTTGGAAAAAATCCTTTATGCTTGACGATCCCGCGCTCCTCGAAAAAATTAAATCGACTGGAATAAAGGAAGTCTGGATTGATATAAGTAAGGGGCTAGATGTTTTACGTGAAGTAGTTGTTGAAGTAATGCCTCCGGTTGTAGAGCTCCCCCAGCTACCTAAAAAACAGGTGGCGGTTGCCTTTGATAAAATTGTCCCGGTCTCAATGGACGCAGAAATGGGCCGTGCTGCCAGCATAGTCGGTGAGTCGAAGAAGGCAGTTTTTTCGATGTTCAACGAAGCTAGGATGGGTAATGCGGTTGATGCAGAAAATGCCATGCCATTGGTTGAGGAAATTGCTGGTTCTGTTATGCGTAATCCTGGTGCATTAATTGGTTTAGCGAGACTCAAGACTGCTGACGATTACACCTACATGCATTCGGTTGCTGTGTGCGCATTAATGATTGCCTTGTCCCGAAAGCTAGGGCTTGATGATGATCAGACTCGCGAAGCTGGATTGGCTGGTCTATTGCACGACATTGGTAAGATGGCAGTTCCTTCAGAAATTTTGAACAAACCAGGTAAATTAACTGATGCTGAATTTGTCTCAGTGAAAGAGCACCCTGCAGCCGGTCATAAGATGTTACTTGAAGCAAAAGGTGTGGGGAAAATTGCACTTGATGTGTGTTTACATCACCATGAGAAAATGGACGGTAGCGGTTATCCAATGCGATTGTCCGGTGATGAAATTAGCCTGTTTGCGAAGATGGGCGCAGTGTGTGATGTGTATGACGCGATTACGTCAAATCGGCCATACAAACAAGGTTGGTGTCCTGCAGAATCGCTTGGGAAGATGTCTGAGTGGAGTAAAGGACATTTTGATCCTGTCGTGTTTCAGGCATTTATCAAGAGTATAGGAATTTATCCTGTCGGTACACTGGTTCGCTTGCAATCGGGCAGACTAGGTGTCGTCGTTGAACAGCAAGTCGTTAAGTCGATTCTCCTGCCAAAGGTGCGGGTGTTTTTTTCTTCAAAATCTTTGTCGTATATCACTCCAGAATTACTTGACCTGGCTGGCCCGGGATTGCAAGATAAAATTGTTGCACGTGAGGACGCCAGCAAGTGGGGCTTGAAAGACATTAGTCGCTATTGGCTGGGTGAAATAGTAGCTGCTAAACAGTCCTAAAAAAGACCGAGATACCAGCGCTGCTCATCGTTAGCATCTGGTCTTTTTTATCTTTCCGGTTGAATAACGATTTTTCCAGTTACCTTTCTGGCTGCCAGATCATTCAATGCATTGGCGGTGTCTTTAAGTGCATATCTGCCTGAAATATGGGGTTTGATTTTTCCTTCCGCGAGCCAGGTTATTAATTCTCGCATGGCCAGCACATTTGCTTTTGGTTCGCGCTTGGCAAATTCCCCCCAAAACACGCCTACCAACGATGCGCCTTTCAATAGCATCAAATTTAATGGTAACTTGGGTATTTCACCATTGGCAAAGCCAACGACCAAGTATCTACCACGCCAGGCTATTGAGCGAAACGCCGGTTCTGCATAGATGCCGCCAACCGGATCATAAATAACATCTGGGCCTTTGCCATTCGTCGCAACTTTGATTGCCTCACGCAGATCTTCAGTGCTGTAATTGATGCATGTATCGGCACCATGTTGTCGGCAAATGTTGAGTTTTTCGTTTGTGGATGCGGCGGCAATAACTCTTGCTCCAAGCGCCTTGCCGATTTCAATTGCGGCTAAGCCGACCCCGCCAGCAGCACCCAAAACCAGCATGGTTTCGCCTGCCTTTAACTGCGCCCGATCAACCACCGCATGGTGCGAGGTGCCATAGGTCAGGGTGATCGCGGCTGCAGTATCAAAGTCCATTCCGGGTGGCATAGGGATGACGGCATTGGCGGGAACGACAACCTGCTGGGCGAATGCGCCATGTCCTATGAAAGCGATCACTTTGTCGCCAACTTTGGCGTTGCTTACTCCTTCACCGAGCGCACGTACCACGCCGGAAAGTTCGCTTCCTGGTGTGAACGGAAGTTCTGGTTTGAATTGATATTTATTTTGGATGATAAGTACATCAGGGAAGTTGACTCCGGCAGCTTTAACATCAATTGCGATTTGCCCCGGTCCTGGAATCACATCATGCAAATCTGCAATGACTAAAGTGTCGGGTAGACCCCAATTTTCACAAAGAACAGCTTTCATATTTGCCTTTAATTAAAATAGTACGATCGTTTGTTTCTGCGATTATGCCGCAAAATAGTGATGAGGTTAAGAATTTATATTCATGCATCAGTTAAAATGTTCCGTATGAAAATATTGATTAGTAATGATGATGGATACCTTGCTCCCGGCATAGTTGCGCTGGCAGAGGCTTTGAGTGCTGTCGCAGAAATTACGGTGGTGGCGCCTGATAGTAATCGTTCAGGCGCATCGAATGCGTTGACGCTGGATAGACCGTTGTCGGTTTATCGGGCAGACAATGGCTTCTATTTTGTCAACGGTACACCGACCGATTGTGTTCATATTGCACTTACCGCAATCATGAAAGATAAGCCAGACTTAATCGTTTCTGGCATTAATCAGGGCCAGAATATGGGCGACGATACCTTGTATTCAGGCACCGTTGCAGCCGCTACCGAAGGCTATTTGTTTGGTATACCTTCAATTGCGTTTTCTCAGGTAGATAAGGCGTGGACATGTTTGGATAGTGCAGCACGCATCGCACGAGAAATTATTCTGCGCGGCTTTCCTTCCTTGGATCAGCCATTTTTATTGAATGTGAATATTCCGAATATTCCTTATGAGAAGATCAAAGGAATCCACTCAACCCGATTGGGGAAACGTCATACCTCAGAGGCAGTTATCAGAGCCCAAGATCCGCATGGACGAGATATATATTGGATAGGTCCGCCTGGTGCCGCCAAAGATGCAGGCGAGGGAACCGATTTTTATACGACATCTAGGGATTATGTGTCGGTGACACCTTTGCAAGTAGATTTGACCAATGCACGACAAATGCAGCAATTAATCGCGGACTTGTCATGACCACAAAAAAAAGTCAGTTTCCTTTGTCTTTATCGTCGGTTATTGATAAGTCTGGTAAGTTAAATAGCCGATCGTCCGATTCTGTACGAACGGTCATGCCCCAAACGGCAATGCAAAATGCCGCGAAAAATGTAACGAAAAACACACTAACTCTAGCGGCCCGTGCAACTATATCACCCAAGGTTTTGGATAAGACCTTGCCTTCAACAGTGAATAATTCGAGTTCGATAAATAACCCTTATGGTTCGGAAGGATTGCGTCGTGAAATGGTGTCCAGGGTTGCGCAGAAGGGCGTTAAAGATAGTCTGGTGTTGGCTGCACTGGAATCCATTCCGAGGCATTTATTTATTGAATCTGGTTTGTCCAGTCAAGCATATATCGATGCATCATTGCCGATCGGTCACCATCAAACAATTTCGCAGCCATATATTGTCGCACGCATGATAGAGATTATGCGAAATAGCAGTGCGCTTGGAAACGTTTTGGAAATCGGCACAGGATGCGGCTATCAAGCCGCAGTATTATCTTTGGTGGCAAAAAATGTCTACTCGATAGAGCGAATTAAAGCATTGCATGAACTGGCCAAAAATAATCTGAGGCCAATGAGAATTGCAAATATACGATTGCATTATGGTGATGGCATGCTCGGATTGCCTCAAGTCGCTCCGTTTGACGGTATTATATTGGCTGCTGCTGGATTGCAAGTGCCACAAGCTTTGTTGGAGCAATTGGTCATCGGCGGGCGTTTGATTGCGCCGGTTGGCGGTAAGAATCAAGTGTTGCAATTAATAGAACGCGTTAGTAAAAATGAGTGGAAAAGTTCAGTGCTCGAGCATTGTCACTTCGTGCCTCTGCATCAAGGAGTAATATGATGCTGTTAAATAAATGGAATAGTGTAATACGTATGAAAAGCATGAAAAAATTACAGGGATTTGCACAAGTTATTATTGCAGTATCTTTACTCAATATGGTTGCGGCTTGTAGCACTGCACCGAACAAAGCCCCCATCGTTGATCGAACAGAAAACACAAATAAAGAGATCAATAAATCTCAACCAATATTGGCAAAGTCTGCTGCACAAGTTGTATCGGATGTGCGCAATAGCTATGTTGTTAAAAAGGGAGATACCTTATATCGTATAGCACTTGATCATGGTCAAAGTTATAGCGATATTGTTGCCTGGAATAGTCTGAAAAATCCGAATGATATTAAAGTCGATCAAGTGCTGCGTGTGGCGCCTCTTGATGGTGGTGCAACTGCCGGAGTGCAGACGGTAAGTGTGTCGACTGGTTCCGCTGTTGAAATACGCAATTTACCGACTGCAAATTCAGCTACAAATAAAGCGAGCCCAAAGGGAGATAAGCGTCCTTATTCAGAAGCGAACTTGCTTGAATTGCAGAAAAACGATGCTGTTACTGCAGTAGTTAGTCCGGTTGCTGTTAAACCTGAATCGCCAACTTCAGTAAAACCTGTTGAGCCGACAAGTCCACAAGTGCTTAACGAGCAGGACGTGGTAGATTGGATATGGCCGACTGACGGCAAAGTGATCGGTAGTTTTGATGACGCCAAAAACAAAGGCTTTGATATATCAGGCAAGTTAGGACAGGATATATTTGCTGCTAGTGCAGGAAAAGTAATGTATGAAGGTAGCGGGATTCGTGGATATGGTAATCTTGTGATCATCAAGCATACAAATGCACTCTTATCTGCCTATGCGCACAATAAGGTGAATTTAGTCAAAGAAGGACAGACGATCAATAAAGGTCAAAAAATCGCTGAAATGGGTAATTCAGATAGCGATATAGTAAAGCTTCATTTTGAAATCAGGCAACAAGGAAAACCTGTAGATCCAGCAAAATTTTTACCTGGTCGTCAATAGCCGATAGCACCCGCTAACGGTTAAACATGGAACGTAAGCGCAAGCCATCAATATGCCGAAGTCTTCAATTAAGTATCAGTTGCAGCTATCCGAAACTGCTGAACATCAGAGTATTCATTCTGAAGTTCAGCTCGACACTCAGGCCGAGTTATCTGATGCTTTAGAAAACGATGAAGCAGATGTCGACACAGAAAATGACGCACAAGATCATCAAAGCGAGTCGCCGGCTTCACTGATCGTTGCACCGATTGATGAATTGAAAACAGTGCTGGCGGCTGAATTGTCGACGGATGCAACGCAGCATTATCTGAATCAAATTGGAACTCGCCCTCTATTTTGTGTTGCTGAAGAACTTCATTTTGCAACGCTTGCGAAAGCAGGAAATTTTGAAGCGCGTCAAAAAATGATTGAACATAATTTGCGCTTGGTAGTTTCCATTGCGAAGCACTATATTAATCGTGGTGTCGCCTTGTTGGATATGATTGAAGAGGGCAACTTGGGTTTGATGCATGCCATAGATAAATTTGAGCCGGAACGTGGTTTTCGGTTTTCTACTTATGCGACATGGTGGATACGCCAGAGTATTGAACGCTCAATTATGAATCAAGCCCGCACTATTCGGTTGCCAGTGCATGTAGTTCGAGAATTGAATCAAATTTTAAGGGCGAAATATCACTTGGAAGCGCAACAGCGCGATGGTCGTGATGCGACTATTGAGGACATCGCTCATTTAGTCGATCGTCCTATAGACGAAGTTCAAGATATATTGGCCTTGTCTGAACATGCTACATCACTTGATACTCCTTTGGATAATGACCCGCAGTCTAGTTTAATGGATATGTTGCCGGGCGATAGTGATGACACTCCTGACATCCTGGCTGAGCATCATGAGATTACGATACAAGTGCGTGACTGGCTCTCTAGATTGCCAGATAAGCAACGCATTGTCATTGTTCGCCGTTTTGGTTTGGATAATGATGACCCGGCAACGCTGGAAACGCTAGCTGATGAAATGGGAATTACTCGAGAAAGAGTGAGGCAGATTCAGCAGGAAGCGCTGATTAAGTTAAAGCGTTCTTTTGTTTCTCGGGGCGTAGGCAGAGATGCGCTCCTTTAAATAGGTAGCTCCTTCTAGACTTTTCTATTTCATTTTCGTGAGCGGAAATGGTTGATGCTTGGTCGTTTGCCTTATAATTCCGTTTTTTTGAAATAAATCACTCTTCACGCATGACCTGTCGGTCATGCCCTCAAAATCATGAATACTATAAAAATTCGTTCATTCGACATGGATGCGCGCGGCGTTGGGCACCTCGAAAACGAAGATGGAACACAAGGAAAGGTCGTTTTTGTCGAAGGCGCATTGCCCGGTGAGGTGGTTGGCTTTAATACCTACAAGAAGAAGGCCACATGGGAGGTTGCGACCATGGGGGCTTTGATTAAAGAGTCGTCACAGAGGGTAGCGCCGAAATGTGAATATTTTGGCGTTTGTGGTGGTTGCTCCATGCAACATCTTGAGCCTAATGCGCAAGTCGCGATGAAGCAGCGAGTTCTTGAGGATAACTTAGGGCATATCGGTAAGGTCAAGCCTGAAATGATGATGCGGCCAATCTATGGGCCGACTTGGGGCTATCGCTATCGCGCAAGAATCTCAGTGCGAAATGTGCATAAGAAAGGCACAGTATTAGTGGGTTTTCACGAAAAGAAATCACGCTATGTAGCCAATATGGAAACTTGTGAAATTTTGCCGCCGCATGTGTCCGCAATGTTAATGCCGTTACGGGGACTCATCGCCTCTTTGTCTATTATCGAAGAATTGCCGCAGATTGAGCTTGCCATCGGCGAGGGTTTGACGGCGATGGTGCTGCGAATTATGGCGCCACTTACTTCTGACGATGAGACGAAACTAAAGTCTTTTGCGGATCAATATAAGGTGCAATGGTGGTTACAAACAAAAGGGCCTGAGACAGCCGAGCCATTTTATCCGGAGGGTGATGACTTACATTATTTGTTGCCAGAGTTCGGCGTAAAAATGCCTTTCAAGCCGACCGATTTTACGCAAGTCAACCACCACATTAATCGAGTGTTGGTGGCGCGTGCTTTGCGTTTGTTGGATGCGCAAAAAGATGAGAGGATTGCTGATCTTTTTTGTGGACTCGGTAACTTTACCTTGCCGATTGCGACACTTGCTGCCGAAGTAGTCGGGATTGAAGGAAGCGCAACCTTGACCGAGCGTGCCACTGAGAACGCGAAGAAAAATGGCCTGGAACTAAAAACTTCATTTAGTACCCGCAACTTGTTTGAAGTGACCGCAGAGGATTTCGTTGCACTGGGTAAGTTTGATCGATTCTTGGTTGATCCTCCTAGGGATGGTGCTATGGCGGTGTGCAAAGCCTTAATCGATCTTGGCCAAATTGCACCGCATCTGAAGCCGAAGCGTATTGTGTATGTTTCGTGTAGCCCATCGACACTGGCGCGAGATGCTGGAATGCTGGTCAATGAAGGAGGTTATAAATTGTCGTTGGCCGGAGTGGTGAATATGTTTCCTCATACTTCACATGTTGAATCTATGGCGGTTTTTGATTTGATTTGATATTAAGGAAAAGTAAACCCAAATAAAAACCGGCAATATGCCGGTTTTTATTTGGGAGTCCACAATCGCTTTAATCTCGATTGCCACCAAAAATACCGAGTATGGAAAGCAGATTGCTGAAAATGTTATAAATATCGCAAAGGGATGGGTACACAACAAGTCGAGCGACTCGTCGCTGAGCGTTTTCCGTCCGCGCGCATCGCCCGCATGGACGTCGATACGACGAGCGGCAAGTGGGCGCACACGGCGATTCTCGATCGCGTTGGTGCAGGAGAGATCGATATATTACTCGGCACGCAGATGATTGCCAAAGGACTCGACTTTCCG
>JANYFV010000216.1 GCA_025359635.1 Undibacterium sp.
CTGTCGTTAAATAATGCGTTTGAAGACGGTGATATCGACGCTTTTAATCGCCGCGTTCGGGATGGATTAAGTTTAACCAGTGAAGTCGAATATGCAATTGATCTCAAATTCGACGGACTTGCTATTAATCTTCGCTATGTCGATGGTATTTTTAGCCAGGCAGCAACTCGTGGTGATGGTTTTACGGGCGAAGATGTGACGGAAAATATTCGTACCATACGCAGCATTCCACTGCGGTTAAATTCGAAAAACCCTCCAGCTGTTCTTGATGTTCGCGGTGAAGTGTTGATGTTTAAAGCCGATTTCGAGACGCTCAATGCCCGTCAGCGCCTTGCCGGTAATAAGGAATTTGCCAACCCCCGCAATGCGGCCGCTGGCAGTTTACGTCAACTTGATTCGAAAATTACCGCACAACGCAGTTTACGTTTTTTCGCCTATGGTATTGGTGCCTTGGAGGGTGGCACTTTACCGCCGTCTCACCGGGAATTGTTGGATTGGTATGCTGTACTTGGCATTCCTGTTTGCGGGGAAAATGCGGTGGTTACTGGTGTTGCTGCGTTACAAAATTTTTATCAAGCAATACAGGCGAAACGCGCTTCCTTAAGTTATGAAATAGACGGTGTTGTATATAAGGTCAATTCATTTGCGTACCAAGACACTCTGGGTTTTGTGTCGCGCGCTCCTCGCTTTGCAGTTGCCCATAAGTTTCCGGCGCAAGAGGCATTGACGACAGTTCTTGGTATCGACGTACAAGTAGGCAGGACCGGTGCCATTACACCAGTGGCACGATTGGCTCCTGTCTCTGTGGGCGGTGTTACCGTCACCAATGCAACACTACATAACGAAGAAGAAATTCTAAGAAAAGACATACGTATCGGCGACACCGTTTCGGTTAGACGTGCTGGCGATGTCATACCTGAAGTGATTGCGAGTATTTTAGATCAGCGGCCGGATGACGCGGTCAAGTTCGTCATGCCGATACAGTGCCCTGTATGTGGATCAGCGATTATTAAGTTGGACGATGAAGCCATTGCCCGTTGTTCAGGCGGATGGATCAAATGCGCTGCACAGAGAAAAGGGGGCTTGTTTCACTTCGCGTCACGCAAAGCCATGAATATTGATGGTGTCGGCGAACAACTCATTGACCAGTTAGTAGATAAGCATGTGGTGACAACTGCAGCCGATTTGTACAAGTTGGGATTTGCCTCGCTAGCGGCGCTGGATAGAATGGCAGAGAAATCAGCGGGCAATATTGTGGCGGCACTTGAGCTATCTAAAAAGACGACTTTTGCGCGTTTTATTTACGCATTGGGAATACGTCATGTTGGCGAATCGACAGCGAAGGATCTCGCCGCCAGATTTGGCAATGTAGAGGCTCTAATTTATGCGACAGAAGATCAACTGCTCGCGGTATCAGATGTCGGTCCGGTAGTGGCGCGCTCATTAATCAATTTTTTTGTGGATCCTTTGAACGTAGAACTGGTGCGGCAATTAATGGCGTCAGGAATACATTGGCCAGAAATAGAACAGCATAGCGATGCAATGTTGCCTTTGATCGGAAAAACACTGGTACTTACCGGAAGTTTGCCAAGCTTGAGCCGCGATCAGGCAAGTGCCATAATCGAAAAAAATGGCGGAAAAATTGCCGGTTCCGTCTCAAAAAAAACTAGCTATGTTGTTGCAGGCGATGATGCAGGTAGCAAGCTGCTTAAGGCGCAGGAATTGAATATACCTGTTTTAACCGAACAGGAATTGATACAGATGTGTGAGTCGGATTCCGGGAGTAAGTCGAATGCGAGGCTGGATGAAGATACGAAGATTAAAAACGGAGCATCTACGCAAGATGGGATGGAATCGAAATGACGAGAATTAAAAAAGCAGTATTTCCTGTTGCTGGTTTAGGTAGTCGTTTTTTACCTGCAACTAAGGCACAGCCAAAAGAAATGCTTCCAGTGGTCGATAAACCCCTGATTCAATACGCGGTTGAAGAGGCAGTTGAGGCCGGGATTACTGAAATGGTGTTTATCACGGGGCGCAATAAACGCGCTATCGAAGATCATTTCGATACAGCGTATGAGCTGGAGAGTGAACTGGAATCCGCCGGAAAACATGCCTTGCTCGAGCTGGTGCAAAACGTGATTCCTAAAAATATTAACTGCATTTATATCCGTCAACCTGCGGCCTTAGGTTTAGGGCACGCGGTTTTATGTGCACGGCCAGTGATCGGTGATGAACCATTTGCCGTGTTGCTGGCAGATGATTTAATGGATCCTGATCCAGGTAGCCCTTCGGTTATCACACAGATGATGCAGCGTTATCAGGAAGAGGGCGCAAGTATCATCGCCGTGCAGGAAGTGCCACGCGAATTCACGAATCAGTACGGTATTGTCAGTGGTACTTACTATAAAGATCGCATGGAAAAAATGTTTGGCATAGTCGAAAAACCTGCGCCTATCGATGCGCCGTCAACACTGGCAGTAGCGGGGCGATATATTTTGTCAGGAAAGATTTTTTCTTATCTAGAAAAATTGGGCAAAGGTTCTGGCGGTGAAATTCAACTGACTGATGGTATAGCCGCTTTATTGGAAGACGAAGCAGTCTATGCTTATCGCTGTGCCGCTACCCGCTACGATTGCGGCTCTAAGCTTGGTTACCTGAAGGCGACCGTTGCGCTAGGTCTTAAACATGCAGATGTCGGCGAAGAGTTCGCCAATTATCTGCAATCATTAAAGATAAGCTGATTTTGGGGTACTAAAGATGATCCATCAAATACTTAAAATGGGTGATGCAAAGCTACTGCGCGTTGCGGAACCCGTGACGCAATTTAATACGCCCGAACTAACTGAGTTGATTGCCGATATGTTCGAGACCATGGCGGCTGCGAATGGTGCAGGTTTGGCCGCTCCACAAATTGGCGTAAATCTACAACTGGTGATTTTTGGCTTCAAAAGTAATCCGCGCTATCCAGATGCACCAACAGTCCCTGAAACCGTGTTGTTAAATCCGGTCTTGACTCCGCTTTCAGAAGACATGGACGAAGCATGGGAGGGATGTTTATCTGTTCCTGGTTTGCGTGGTTTGGTGCCGCGCTGGAGTAAATTGCGCTATGAAGGTGTCGACCAATTTGGCCAGCCCATCAGTCGTGAGGTGGACGGTTTTCATGCGCGTGTTGTGCAGCATGAGTGTGATCATTTAAATGGCGTGCTGTATCCTATGCGTATTAGAGACTTAACTCAATTTGGCTACACGGAGGTTTTATTTCCAGAAATGGATCCGAACGAGGACGATTAAGGATAAATAATCAATACTCCCTATTGTGTCGTCGGGAGTATCTTGGCTATGCCTAAATAAAAACCTTAAAACTGTTCGTCATCCCGCAAATAACGCCACTGGCCTTCAGGCAATTTACCCAATTTAACTTTGCCTATGCGAACGCGTTTTAGACCCAATACAATTAGCCCCACCATCTCACACATACGACGAATTTGCCGTTTTTTTCCTTCCATGAGTATAAAGTTGAGTTGATCATCATTTTGCCAACGCACTTTTGCTGGGATTAATTTTTTTCCGTCCAAACTCAAACCATGATTCAACAGACGCAAATCTTTTTCTGGTAAACGTCCTGGTTTGCTGTATTGCACGCGTACCAAATACTCTTTATCCACCGAGGTACTTTCGCCGATTAAGTGTTTGGCGATGCGGCCATCCTGCGTCAATACTAATAAGCCGACTGAATCAATATCAAGTCGTCCGGCTGGCACTAAACTTCTCAACTGGGTTGGGTGGAACTGATTATCCACACTGTCTTCGCCCCATCGCGTTTCCGCTTTAACCAGTGCGATGGCAGGCTGATGACCATCTTCAGCTTGTCCACTGACATAACCGACTGGTTTATTAATGAGTATTGTAACGCGCTTGGATTGTTCGGCTTCAGCCTGTCTTTCAACTGATACTCGTTGATGAGGAAATACTTTGCTGCCAAGTTCCGAGACAATTTTTCCGTCGACGCGAACCCAGCCACGTTCTATCCATTCATCAGCTTCGCGGCGTGAACAAAGTCCTAATTCGGACATTCTTTTGGAAAGGCGTAATAATTCGGTCATGGTTTGATGGGTTTAAATATTGTTGGGGCATTTGAATGGGACATGTCGGCTTATTTCAACACGTAATTTAAACACGTAAGGCCTCAAGTAAATCGGTTTCGAACTGCAGTTGAATTCTGGCACTCTGTAAGGCTGCACCATCCACCAGGAAAACGTCTTCAACGCGTTCGCCCAAGGTCATGATTTTAGCAGTGTGTAAGTTAATTTTGTATTTGGTGAGGACATTGGCAACGGCATATAGCAGGCCATTTCTATCATTCGCCGAAATTGAAAGTAGGTAATGCTGCCCCTTTTCATCTGGGCGTAAATCGACGCTAGGCACGATTGGGAATGATCTTGACAGACGTGATAACCGTCCGCGATTAGGCGAAGAAAGTGGTGTTTGATGCATTAATACTTCGGATAATTCGTGTTCTATCAGGTTGATGATGTCACGATAGTTCTTAGCGAAGGCCGGCTCAGTCACCAGGAAGGTATCGAGCGCATATCCGCTTTTTGTCGTGTGAATTTTGGCATCCAGGATGCCAAAATTTTTACTGTCAAAATAATTGCAAATGCGTGCAAACAGATCAGCTTGATCTTTGGCATACACCGTTACTTGCAATCCTTCACCGATAGGTGAGAGCCTGCTTTTGACCACCGGCGTGGTGCTTTCAATCCGGTCATGCAAGGCACGTGTTTGCCAGGCAATGTCAGAAGCGTCGTGACGCAAAAAATACACGATATCGAGTTGCTGCCACAAACCCTCGTGGGCATTGCCTGGTAAGCCATGTAAGCGCAAAGACTTCAAGGCTTCTTCCTGGCGATTTTTTAATTCCCGGTCTTTCGATGGTGCTTCGCCACCCAAAACACGTAAAGTAATTTTATACAGGTCTTCCAGTAATTTTCCTTTCCATGCATTCCAGACTTTGGGGCTAGTGCCGCGAATATCTGAGACTGTCAGTAAGTAAAGTGCCGTTAAATGGCGCTCATCTTTGACTAGCGTTGCGAAAGATTGGACCACATCAGGATCGGACAAATCTTGCTTCTGCGCGACATTTGACATCGTCAAATGATTTTGCACCAGGAATACGATCAATTCAGAATTCGCTTTGGAAATTCCGTGGTCATAGCAAAATTTCTTGGCGTCGACCATGCCCAAAGTTGAGTGGTCACCATTGCGCCCTTTGGCAATATCATGGAACAGAGCGGCAATATACAGTACCCATGGTTGGGTAAAATTTGCCATGAGCTGGCTACAAAATGGGTACTCATGCGCATGCTCTGTCATGGTAAACCGGCGCAGATTTCGTACTACCAGCAAAATATGCTGATCGACGGTGTATGCATGAAATAAATCATGTTGCATCTGCCCGATGATCCGGCGGAAATTGGGTAAATAGCGACCCAGAATACTCATTTGGTTCATGTGGCGCAATGCATGCGTGATGCCTTGTGGCGCCTGTAGAATTTGTAAAAAGAGCGCGCGATTAAAAATGTCGTGACGAAAACCAGCGTCGATCAAAAACCTCGCATGCCATAGCGCGCGCAAGGTTCTTGCGGTCATGTCTTTTAATTTCGAGTGTTGCGCCAATAATAAAAAGACTTCCAGCATGGCTGATGGCGTCTCGGCAAACACATCATCATTGGCGATGTCGATCAAGCCATTAACCTCGTTGAAGCGCACATTGATGGCTTGCGGCACCGAAGGCTTCGGAAATAAATTGGCCTCAATATTCTGCAATAAAATAGTATTGAGTTGAGTCACCGATTTGGCGGCCCAATAATAGCGTTGCATCAGATATTCACTGGCGCGCCTTGACTCAGTCGTTTTAAATCCAAAAGTTTCTGCAATCGATGTTTGCACATCAAAAATCAGGCGATCTTCGCGTCGCCCTGCATGAATATGCAAGCGAATGCGAATGTCTTTAAATGCCCGTTCATTGCGTCTTAATTGATGCGCTTCAGCTGAAGTGATCAATCCTCGATCGGCCAATTCTTTCCATGAATTACCTAATTTTGCCGCTTTGGCGACCCAAAGAATAACTTGCAAGTCTCTGAGCCCACCCGGGCTTTCTTTGCAATTCGGTTCCAAACTGTATGGCGTGTCTTCGTATTTGACATGACGTTGCTGCAATTCAAGCAATTTTGCCTGAAAAAATTGCTGCGGATTCATGTCTTCGTTATAGCGCTCTTGCAGTTCTCGGAAGAGACTTCTGCTGCCAGTTAATAAGCGTGCCTCGAGCAGACTGGTTTTGACGGTAATGTCAGCTGCCGCTTCCACCATGCATTCATCGACAGTGCGAATGCTATGGCCAATATCCAAGCCTATATCCCAGAAAATCTGCACTAGATTTTCAAGTTTCGCGCGTAGTTCGGTGTTGGGGCGTTCCGATAATAAAATGAGGACGTCAACATCTGAATACGGAAACAATTCACCGCGGCCATATCCTCCGACAGCGACTAAAGCCATCTGTTTCGGAAAAGCGAATTGTTTCCAGATTTTGGCTAATACGCCATCAACGTTACGGCACAAGTTGTGCAGTAACTGCTCAGCTTTTGTATTTTCTTTGAATTCCGCAATAATCAGTTGCTGCGAAGCCTTTAATTCTTGCTTGAACGCAAGTGCCGAAAGGGGCTTCGCAGGTGCTGTCGCAACCATTATGCTGTTGTGATAAATGCGGGTGGTGGCGGTGATCCGGCTGATAAGGTTAATACTTCATAGCCGGTTTCTGTAACGAGAACGGTGTGTTCCCATTGCGCGGAAAGGCTTCTATCTTTGGTCTTAATCGTCCAACCATCGCCCATTTCACGAATTTCACGCCGCCCGGCGTTAATCATCGGCTCTATCGTAAAGATCATGCCGGCTTCTAATTTGGTCAAAGTGCCTGGGCGACCATAATGCAGTACTTGTGGTTCTTCGTGAAAAACCTTGCCTATACCATGGCCGCAGAACTCTCGAACGACGCTATAGCCAGATTTTTCTGCATGCTGCTGAATGATATGGCCTATATCTCCAAGATGATTGCCTGGCTTGACCATAGAAATACCGAGCCACATGCACTCATAGGTAATTTCACTTAAACGTTTCGCAAGTATTGATGGTTCGCCAATTAAATACATACGGCTATTGTCACCGTGGTAGCCATTTTTGATCACGGTGATGTCCAGATTGACAACGTCGCCATTTTTCAAGACTTTGTCGCCAGGAATGCCATGACAAATGACGTCATTGACCGAAGTGCAGATCGCTTTCGGGTAAGGTGTATAGCCAGGCGGGCAATAATTGAGTGGTGCGGGAATCGACCCTTGAACATTTAACATATATTCATGACAAAGGCGGTCAATTTCGCCGGTCGTGGTTCCCGCTTTAACGAAAGGGGTAATATAATCAAGGACTTCCGAGCCAAGTCTGCCGGCTATTCGCATACCTGCGATATCTTCTGCTGTTTTGATTGAGATTGATGTCATTCTTTTGTCGTTTGAAATATAGGCCAATAAGTGCAGATTATAGTCTACGAGAGCAAGATGCGCTCAATTGCAAGCACAATGGCAAGCGTGCTTCAGAAGTTGAACGGGCTTGAAATATGTCCGAAAATTGGTGTAGAATAGATGGTTGGCTTGAATTATTTCAAGTTCAACAAACTGAGAATTAATTTTTATAAAAACGAATCTGGTCGAAAAGGGTGTCCTTAAGTTGTTTAAAAACTTGGGATCACTGATTTAGATTCAAGACCTAACCCTGGAGTTATTATGTCTGTAACAATGCGTGAAATGCTGGAAGCTGGCGTCCATTTTGGTCACCAAACCCGTTTTTGGAATCCAAAAATGGCACCGTTCATCTTCGGTCACCGTAACAAAATTCATATCGTCAATCTGGAAAAAACCTTGGCTATGTACCAAGAGGCGATGAAATACATTCGTCAATTATCATCTAATCGTGGCACTGTCCTGATGGTTGGTACAAAGCGTCAAGCACGCGAATTGATCGCGGCAGAAGCGCAACGCGCTGGCATGCCTTTCGTTGATCAACGTTGGTTGGGCGGTATGTTGACTAACTTTAAAACAGTCAAAACTTCGATTAAGCGCCTGAAAGATATGGAAGCTATCGTTGAAGATGGTTCTGTTGAGAAGTTGTCGAAAAAAGAAGCTTTGATGTTCCAACGCGAAATGGTTAAGTTGCAAAAATCTATCGGTGGCATCAAGGATATGGGCGGCGTTCCTGATGCAATTTTTGTGGTTGACGTTGGTTTCCATAAAGGTGCCATTACTGAAGCTGCTAAATTAGGTATTCCAGTGATTGGTGTTGTTGATACTAATCACTCTCCTGATGGCGTTACTTACATCATTCCTGGTAACGATGACTCATCCAAAGCTATCGCTCTGTACGCCCGTGGCGTTGCTGATGCGATTTTGGAAGGCCGTGCCAATGCTGTGAATGAAGTGCTGGAAGCAGTTAAGCCAAGCGCTGATGAATTTGTAGAAGTAGAACAAGCTTAATTGCTTGTAATTTGAGGGTAATTTTATCGAATTTTCTTATTCGATAAAATTGACATAAAAGGGGCAAACGATCGTTCGCCCCTTTTTTTAAACAGAATTTATTGTTTGCGTCTTTGTGACGTAACAGAACTAGGAGAAAAACATGGCCGCGATTACAGCAGCGATGGTAGGTGAATTGCGCGCAAAGACTGATGCGCCTATGATGGAATGCAAAAGAGCCTTGACTGAGGCCGAAGGCGATATGGAGCGCGCTGAGGAAATTTTACGTGTTAAATTGGGCAGTAAGGCTTCTAAAGCGGCTTCACGTATTACGGCAGAAGGCGTTGTTGCTACCGTTATTTCTGGCAACGTTGGTGCCTTGATCGAAATTAATTGTGAAACTGATTTCGTGACAAAAAATGACGATTTCATTGCGTTCGTTAATGCTTGCGCTAAGTTGGTTGCAGATCATGGCCCAGTTGACGTAGCGGCTTTATCCGCACTTCCTTTGGAAGCTGGAACAGTTGAAACAACTCGCGCGGCACTGATCGGTAAAATCGGCGAAAACATGTCTATCCGCCGTTTTAAGCGTTTTGAGACTGACTCTAAGTTAACTTCTTATTTGCACGGCACACGTATTGGTGTTGTCGTTGAATTTGATGCAGCAGATGAACAAGTTGGTAAAGACGTAGCAATGCACATTGCCGCGATGAAGCCTGTTTCTCTTTCGGCTGAGCAAGTACCAGCAGATTTGATTGAAAAAGAACGTTCAGTCGCCTCTCTCAAAGCAGCGGAATCTGGCAAGCCTGCCGATATCGTGACTAAGATGGTAGAGGGATCAGTTCAGAAGTTCTTGAAAGAAGTTTCATTGTTGAATCAAACTTTTGTTAAAAACGACAAACAAACTGTTGAACAAATGTTGAAATCGGTTGGCGCTTCGGTTAAGTCTTTCACTATGTATATCGTTGGTGAAGGAATTGAAAAGAAGCAGGATGATTTTGCGGCTGAAGTGGCAGCACAGGTTGCAGCAGCAAAACAAGCGTAATTAGGCAAAAAAAACGGGCCGAAAGGCCCGTTTTTTTAAACTAAAGCTTTGTCAAATTTTTGTTCTATCAAATTATTTTAGGTTATTCTCGTCAGTGTTTTGGCGCATGCTTTTTAGTTGTGATTGCTGCTAACCAGAATTTTCACAAAAATATCTTTATTTACCCCTAAGGAGTCGAACCATGACCAAACCAGCTTATAAGCGCGTGCTTTTGAAACTATCTGGTGAAGCATTGATGGGTGACGACTCGTACGGCATCAATCGCGCAACCATCGAGCGCATGGTTGCTGACGTCGCTGAAATCTCCAAATTGGGTGTTGAGTTGGCAATCGTTATTGGTGGCGGCAATATTTTTCGCGGCGTGGCTCCTGGCGCGCAAGGAATGGATAGAGCAACCGCTGACTATATGGGAATGTTGGCAACGGTGATGAATGCCTTGGCACTGGGAGATGCGATGCGCCAAGCTGGCGTGACAGCGCGTGTGATGTCAGCAATCGCTATTGAGCAGGTGGTTGAGCCTTACGTGCGCCCAAAAGCGCTACAGTATCTGGAAGAAGGCAAAGTTGTCATCTTTGCTGCTGGTACCGGCAATCCGTTTTTTACGACGGATACTGCCGCTGCCTTACGTGGTTCTGAGATCGGCGCTCAAATCGTCCTTAAAGCGACCAAGGTAGATGGCGTTTATACTGCCGATCCAAAGAAAGATCCAACTGCAACGCGCTATTCTACAATTTCCTTTGATGAAGCAATATCAAGGCATTTGCAAGTAATGGATGCAACTGCATTTGCCTTGTGTCGCGATCAGAAATTGCCAATTAAAGTGTTTTCAATTGTTAAACCTGGTGCTCTAAAAAATCTCATCATGGGTGGAGACGAAGGTACCTTAGTCCACGTATAATTCGCGATCTTGAATATATGCAAAGGAGAATGACATGACCGTCATAGAAGTTAAAAATTACACTTCTGAAAGAATGCAAAAGTCGATAGAGACTTTGAAGGCAGATCTCTCAAAAGTTCGCACTGGACGCGCCCATACCGGCATCCTTGATCACGTAATGGTTGAGTATTATGGCGCGCCAACAAATATCACACAGGTTGCTAACGTTACCTTGATAGACGCACGCACAATTGGTGTGCAAGCATGGGAAAAGAAGATGATCACGACTATCGAAAAAGCGATACGTGACGCAGATCTGGGATTAAATCCGTCTACTCAAGGCGACATGATACGTGTGCCGACACCAGCGTTAACTGAAGAGCGTCGTAAAGAAATGGTGAAATTGGTTAAGACCGAGGGCGAAGATGCAAAAATTGCGATCCGCAATATTCGCCGCGATGCCAATGAATCTCTGAAGAAGTTAGTTAAAGAAAAATCTTGCTCTGATGATGAAGAGCGTCGCGCTCAGGATGACATTCAAAAATTGACCGATAAATCAGTTTCAGAAGTCGACAAATTATTGGCTGACAAAGAAAAAGAAGTGTTGACCGTATAGAGGATGATCGGCAAGTTTTCTTCATTTACTCTGGATATACATGGTTCACACAAGTTCGACTAAAGAAATTCCGGTTGTTGGCGCGGTTCCTCAACATATAGCGATCATTATGGATGGCAATGGTCGCTGGGCGACCAAACGGTTTTTGCCACGTGTAGCAGGACATGTAAAAGGTGTGGAAGCGGTACGCGGTGTCGTCGAAGCCTGTATCCGACGGGAAGTAAAATATTTGACCTTATTTGCCTTTAGTTCGGAAAATTGGCGACGACCAGCCGAGGAAGTATCGTTGCTGATGCGTCTTTTTGTGACTGCGCTGGATAAAGAAGTTTCAAAAATGCATGCGAATGACGTACGCTTGAAGGTGGTTGGCGACTTAAGCCGATTCGACGAGAAACTACAAAAAATGATCATTGCTGCAGAAACGAAGACGGCAAATAACAAAGGCCTGACCGTTACTATTTGTGCAAACTATGGCGGTCGCTGGGATATTGTGCAGGCTTTTAATCGTCTTCAGCTTGATGTTAAAGGGGGCGAGCCAATCACTGAAGATCAACTTGCTCCGTATCTGTCGATGGCCTATGCTCCTGAGCCAGATCTGTTTATCCGAACTGGCGGTGAGACCCGTATTTCTAATTTTCTCCTATGGCAATTAGCCTATAGCGAATTGTATTTCTCAGATATATTTTGGCCTGATTTTGATGCGACCTCGCTTGATGATGCAATTAAATCATACAACGCCAGAGAGAGACGGTTCGGCCGAACCAGTTCACAAGTCATGGATCAAACATCCTAACCCGCACAAGGCAAATGAATGCTTAAAACTCGTGTCATTACCGCATTGGTGCTGATGGCGGTATTATTGCCAATCATGTATTCGGGCTCCACTCTGGCATTTGCCGTTGTCGCTACTTTATTTTTCGGTGCTGCAATGTGGGAAAATCAACGATTATTCCAGAAGCCATCAGCGGTGGTAATGGCCTTGATCTGGTCCGCCTTATTCCTCTATATTTCCTTAAGTAACATTTCTCTTTCAAGACCTGCATTCCCCGCATTATTCGCTGCGTGTATTCTGTTTTGGTGTCTGCGCTTAATTCCTTCGCTGGCTTATGGCTTGCCAGTTCTGACTAGCTTTTCGAGCGGCATGTTAAGCGGCATTTATGGCGTTTGTATTTTTGGCTGTTTTGTCGCCATGATCACTTTGTTTTTTCATTCACCGCTATTTTTGTTTACCGCAATGGCGATCGTTTGGGTAGCCGACATCGGTGCCTATTTTTCTGGCAAGGCGCTTGGTAAACGTAAACTTGCACCAACAATTTCCCCTGGTAAATCATGGGAAGGTGCAATTGGCGGTTGGCTTGCGGTATTAATTATTGGCGCTAGTAGCACATTTATTTCTTCTCTTCATGACAGCGTTCCTGTCAAAATCTTGACTGAAAGTGGTTGGCTAGGATTTGTCGCAATCATGACTCTGCTGGCGGCTGCCAGTGTCATTGGCGATTTATTCGAATCCCTATTGAAGCGCCGTGCGGAGATGAAAGATAGCAGCTCATTGCTACCTGGTCATGGTGGTGTTCTCGATAGGATAGACGCATTGATCCCGGTACTGCCCATCGTTGCACTTCTGGACTTTTGGTGGAGGTAATGATGTTGGACGCTGATGTAAAAATGCAGAGGATTTGCGTATTAGGCTCAACTGGATCCATCGGTGTGTCAACTTTAGATGTGATCGCGAGGCACCCCGATCGTTACCGCATTTTTGCCTTGACAGCGCACAGTCAAGTTCATAAGTTGGCACAGCAATGTGAGCAATTTAAACCTGAGATCGTGGTCGTTGGTACAGCTAGTGCAGCGAACGAATTGTACGCGCTATTACGGGAAAAAAAGCTCAAGACCGAAATCGCCTTTGGAGCAGAAGCCTTGTGTGATGTTGCCCGTTCATCGAGCTGTGATGTCGTCATGGCCGCGATAGTCGGTGCTGCCGGGTTACCAGCTTCAATGGCAGCCGCAAAAGCTGGAAAAAAAGTTTTGCTGGCGAACAAAGAAGCGCTGGTCATGTCCGGCCAACTTTTTATCGATGCAATTCAACAGAGTGGCGCAACTCTATTGCCGATTGATAGTGAGCACAATGCCATTTTTCAATGTTTGCCTCGTCCCTATAGCCGTCGACCTGCCGAGCACGGCATAAGCAAAATTATCCTCACTGCATCTGGCGGGCCATTTCTCAATCGCGACATTAGCTCTCTAGACAAGGTCACGCCAGATGAGGCAGTTGCTCATCCGAATTGGGTAATGGGTAAAAAAATATCCGTTGATTCTGCAACGATGATGAACAAAGGCTTGGAAGTGATTGAGGCGCATTGGTTGTTTGCGACACCAGCTGAACAAATTGAGGTGTTAATTCATCCGCAAAGCGTGATTCATTCCATGGTGTCATATCATGACGGGTCGGTATTGGCACAATTGGGCAATCCGGATATGAGAACGCCTATCGCATTTGGGCTTGCCTATCCAGAGCGAATTGAATCTGGTGTTGCGCCCTTGGATTTAACGAAAATTATGCAATTAAATTTCCAGACGGCAGATTTCAAACGATTTCCTTGTCTCGCACTTGCCTATGCCGCATTAAAAGAAGGTAAATCTGCAGCAACAATATTGAACGCAAGTAATGAAGTTGCTGTCCAAGCGTTTTTGGATGGAAAAATTGGCTTTCGAATGATAGATCAAATCATTGCCCGCGTGATGAATCGCTCTGTGATGTCAGAGGTGCTTGATATGGATGCGATTCTCGAATGCGATAAAGAAGCCCGTGCATTGGCTAACGAGATCATCGCCGCATGATGCTTTTGCAGACAATTCTTGCATTTGTCGTTGCACTTGGCATGCTGGTGACCATCCACGAGTTGGGTCATTACGTGGTGGCACGCTGGTGTAACGTTAAGATTTTGCGTTTTTCTGTCGGCATGGGGAAAGTCATTTATTCCCGTAAGTTCAGTGCAGATCAAACTGAATGGGCTTTATCTATCTTGCCACTCGGTGGCTATGTAAAGATGCTGGATGCCCGAGAACAAGATATGAACGAAATTTCTGAACAAGATTTGCCCCGTGAGTTTTGCCGGCAATCGGTCTGGAAGCGTATCGCCATTGTTGCTGCCGGGCCAGTCGCCAATTTTATATTTGCCATAGTATTGTTTGCGGTTTTGTACATGCATGGCATACCTGAACCTGTCGCAAAAATACGTGTTCCATCCGAAACCTCAACTGCCTACCAAGTGGGCCTTCGACATGGGGATGAGATCACCACAGTCAATGGGGAAAGTGTCCAGACCTGGCCGGAATTTCGCTGGAAATTATTACAATTGGGTCTGGATAAAACCGATGCCCGGATTGGTCTTAAGAGAGTAAATAAAGATAGATCAAGTAGTTTTGATCAAATGGAAATTAGCTTACCTCTGAGCCAGCTCACCAATAATGACTTGGAATCCGATTTCACTTTGAAAATGGGTTTTTCGGTAGCTAGACCCGATGCCATACTTGGTTCTATTTTGGACAATGGTCCCGCTAGTTTGGCTGGATTGAAAGAAGGCGATAACATCATCGCGGTTGATGGTAAACCTCTGCTGGATGGCTTGGAATTTTTAGAAATAATTAATGCTTCCGCTGGCAAGACCTTACTTTTGCTAGTTAAACAGGGTGTGCAAGAATTTGAAGTCAAGATAACGCCAGAGTCACATGATATTAACGGGAAAAATATTGGCAGGATAAAGGTACAGTTGATGCTCGCACCCGAAACCTTAACGATACCCGTTGGTCCAGTTGATGCCATTTACAAGGGTGCAGAAAAGACCTGGGAAACCAGTATTCTCACTTTTAAGATGCTAGGCAGAATGTTGACCGGTGATGTGTCGTGGAAGAACATTACAGGCCCCATAACAATCGCTGACTATGCCGGGCAAAGTTCTCGTATTAGCATGATTAGCTATTTTAGTTTCATTGCGTTGATAAGTATCAGTTTAGGTGTAATGAATTTGCTTCCTATTCCTGTGTTGGATGGGGGACATTTGTTGTATTATTCGCTGGAAGTTTTAACAGGAAAACCTGTGTCGGAACGATTCAGTGGAATGGCGCAGCGTGTAGGAGTTGCTTTGCTGATGAGTTTGATGGCGCTTGCTTTTTTTAATGACATTGCGAGACTAGTGTCATAATGCTCGGCTTGATCAGATGATCAGTCTATTTGTTTGAAATAGCAGCTTCCCGGTAGAAATATTGAGATTAAATAATACCCAATGAAATTACAGATCGAGAATTATACTTTGCCAATTTTACGTCGCCATGCTCTTGCACTAGCTGCACTTTCACTTTGTACGGGGCAAGCCTTGGCGATAGAGCCCTTCACCGTCAAAGAAATTCAAGTTGAAGGATTACAGCGGACCGAAGCTGGAACTGTGTTTAGCTATTTGCCTGTTCGCGTCGGTGAACGATTTGATGATGCAAAAAGTACCGCTGCCATCAAGGCGCTTTACGCCACTGGATTTTTTAAAGATGTTCAGATCGAAGTTCAAGACGGTGTGTTGATCGTATTGCTGGACGAACGTCCATCGATTGCGACGGTCGATTTTACCGGAACTAAAGAATTTGAAAAAGATGCCCTAATCAAGGCACTTAAAGATATTGGCGTTGGTCAAACCCGTATTTTTGACAAAGCCACTGTAGATAGGGCTGAACAAGAACTGAAACGACAATATCTTTCTCGTGGCTTATACGGCATGCAGATAACGACAACGATTACGCCGATTGAACGTAATCGCGTCAATGTAACTTTTGCGGTTGATGAAGGTGAGATCGCCAAAATTGCACAAATTACTATTGTGGGAAATAAAGCATTTTCAGATGCAGAGCTGCGCGATTTGATGGCATTGAATACACCAACTTGGTTTAGCTGGTACACCAAAGCTGATCAATACTCCAAACAAAAATTGTCAGGTGACATAGAAAGTATTAAATCATTCTATCAAAATCGTGGCTATCTCGAGATGCAGGTAGATTCGAGTCAAATTTCAATTTCCACCGATAAAAAAGAAGTTTATATTGCTATCAATATTATTGAGGGCGATAAATATACCGTGTCTGACATCAAACTTGATGGGGAAATGTTTGGTCGCGAAGCAGAATTGGCATCTTTATTACAATTGAAGAAGGGCGATATCTACAATGCTGCCCGATTAACTGATAGCACCAAACGAATTTCTGAACGTATGGGAAATTTTGGCTATGCTTTTGCCAATGTTAACGCGAATCCGTTGCTTGACAAAGAAAAGAAAGAAGTCGCCTTTACAGTATTTGTTGACCCGGGCAAACGTGTTTATGTTCGCCATATCAACCTCGCCGGCAATACTAAAACTAGAGATGAAGTGATTCGTCGTGAGTTTCGTCAATTTGAAAGTTCTTGGTATGACAATGATAAAATTAAAATATCCAGAGATCGTGTAGATCACCTAGGTTATTTTAAAGAAGTCACCATTGAGACTCCTGAGGTTGCAACTAGTACCGATCAGATTGATGTTAATTTAACGGTAACTGAGAAGCCAACCGGAAACATTTTGATAGGTGCAGGATATTCCAGTGCCGAAAGACTGACTTTAACAGGTCAGATTCAACAGGTGAATGCTTTTGGTAGTGGTGACACAATTGGTCTTGATATCAATACCAGCAAATATAATCGTACTATTGCTTTATCGCATTTTGACCCGTATTTTACTGACTATGGCGTAAGCCGGAGTACTGACATATATGTCAGAACTTCTTTGCCTCCAGTTGGTAGTATTGGATACTATAAAATTCAATCTTCAGGTGGCAATCTTCGATTTGGTGTGCCATTTTCAGAAGTAGATATGGTGTTATTTGGTATTGGTGTAGAGAATACAAAAATTAGTACATACTCAGGCAGTCCATATCGATATCTAAAGTACGTTGCTGACTATGGTAATAGTGTTATCAAAGATGCGACTTCATCTTTGTATGGTATTGGTGAAGCCGTCAATACGACAATACCCCTTTCGGGGGCTTGGCAAAGAGATAGCCGTGATAATGTTTTGACTCCTTCGATTGGCCGCTATCAGCGAGCAAACCTTGAAGTCGCAGCGATTGGAAGTTTTAAGTATTATCGTGCAATTTATCAGCAACAATATTTTAAGCCGGTATATCGTTCATTAATACTTGCGATAAACGGTGAATTAGATTATGGCCATGGACTTGGCGGCAAACCTTATCCATTGTTTAAGAATTTTTATGCTGGTGGTATTGGAACGGTTCGTGGATTTGAAACATCCTCATTAGGAAGTAAAGATCCAAATGGTGACTCACTGGGTGGATCAACCAGAATTTTGGGTAACGTAGAATTACAACTTCCATTCCCTGGAGCGGATAAGTCTTTGCGCATGTTTACTTTTTTTGATGTTGGTAATGTGTTCGATGAAGGGCAAAAAATACGCGCGACTGATTTCCGTACTTCGATTGGACTCGGTATCAGTTGGATCTCGCCTGTAGGTCCGTTGAAGTTGAGTTTTGGTAGAGCCTTAAATGCTCAGGCGACGGACAAGAAAAAAGGTTTCGAGTTTCAGTTAGGTGCCGGTTTCTAATGTGTTATCGTAGTGTTTAGCGTGCTTTAGTTATTATTGTGGAGATTATTTTGAGTCAACTTACTACCCCGTCCAAATTATTACAATGCCTGTTAGTTTGTGCGGCTTGTTTTGTTAGTGTAGCGAGCGCTCATGCGCAAGAGTCCAAAATCGCAATGTTTGATGCTCAAAGGGTGTTGCGCGAGTCAAACCCAGCGAAAGCGGCAGAGGCGAAAATTGAACAGGAATTTTCAAAGCGAAACAAAGAGTTGGCAGATGTCGCCGCAAAAATCAAAGCAATGGCTGAAAAACTTGATAAAGATGCACCAGTAATTTCTGATTCTGATCGGATCAAACGGCAACGAGATTTAACTGATATCGATCAGGATTTTAAGCGTAAAACGCGTATTTTCAACGAAGATTTGAATCAACGTAAAAATGAAGAAATAGCGGCTTTGGTTGAGCGTGCGCAAAAGGCTGTAAAACAAATTGCAGAAGCTGAGAAGTACGATATTGTCTTACAGGATGCCGTGTATTTTAATCCGCGTATTGATATCACAGACAAAGTAATTAAAGCACTCGCCAAATAAAACCATGATTACCACCGGCATTCGACTGGGAGAATTGGTCGATCGCTTCGGTGGTCAATTAATTGGCAACTCAGAAACGCAAGTAATTGGCATTGCTCCATTGAACGATGCCGATGAGCGTCACGCAACATTCTTATCCAACGCCAAATTACGTCATCAAGCTGAATCGACACGTGCAAGCGCGTTAATTTTGTCAGAAGCAGATCATCAACAAGTAGGTAGCGGCTACTCTGGAGCCAGGATACTCACTGCAGAACCGTACGTTTACTTCGCCCTTGTCGCACAATACTTCGCCGCATTAAAGCATATCCCAGCACCGAAAGGGATACATCCACAAGCCAGTGTTAGTCCGCACGCGGTAGTCGCGACAAGCGCAAGTATCGCTGCGCATGTGGTTATCGAGGCAGAGGCTGTGATTGGCGAGAACGTAGTCATTGGTGCAGGCTCGGTGATTGGCCGAGGCGTGACGATAGCTGATGAGTCGTTTTTGCATGCCAATGTTACAATCTACGATTATTGTTTGATCGGCAAACGTTGCGTCATTCATTCTGGTGCAGTGATTGGCGCCGACGGCTTTGGTTTCGCCAATCAGCGCGGAGCCTGGTTAAAAATACCGCAAACAGGACGTGTATTAATCGGTGATGATGTCGAAATTGGCGCCAACACCAGTATTGACCGTGGTGCCTTGAGCGATACGGTGATTGAAGAAGGTGTAAAACTCGACAATCAGATTCAGATTGGCCACAATTGCCACATTGGGGCACATACCGCCATGGCGGGATGTGTCGGTGTCGCTGGTAGCGCAAAAATAGGTAAATACTGCACATTTGGCGGTGCCGCGATGGTACTTGGGCATCTCACCATTGCTGACCGTGTGCATATTTCGTCTGGCAGCATGGTGACGCGCTCGATCTTGGAAGCCGGGCAATACACAGGTTTTTATCCCTTGGCTAAGAATGCTGATTGGGAGAAAACAGCGGCGATCGTCAGAAATTTAAGTGGCATGCGGGAAAAAATCCGCCAACTCGAAAAAACAATTAAATCGCTTACGGAAAAGTAAAATGAAGACCTTAGATATCACTCAAATTAAACAATATTTGCCGCATCGCTATCCAATGTTACTGGTCGATCGCGTCCTCGATTGGGAGAGCGGAAAATCCATCACAGCGATTAAAAATGTGACGGCAAATGAAGAGTTTTTCAACGGTCATTTTCCGAATAAACCAGTCATGCCTGGCGTGCTCATGGTTGAAGCGATGGCGCAGACTGCGGCAATTTTGTCTTTCTTAACCATGGGTAAGAAGCCGGATGAAAACACCATCGTCTATTTTGTAGGTATTGACGGTGTTCGATTCAAGCGTCCGGTCGGGCCTGGCGATCAGTTAAAAATGGAAGTTGAAATTCTGAGGGTTGCACGAGGTATCTGGAAATATAAAGCAAAGGCAACAGTCGATGGCCAGTTAGCGGTTGAAGCTGAATTGATGTGCACCTTGCGTAGCGCCGATGATGCAGCACCAGCAACTGCAGCAGCAACTGATACTGCGGCAGCGGAGTAATCATAATGGCTATCCATGCAACGGCATTGATTGATCCTAAAGCGCAACTCGACAGTACGGTTGAGGTGGGCGCGTATTCGATTATTGGTCCGAATGTAAGCATCGCTTCAGGTACTAAGATCGGACCGCATGTGGTTATAGAGGGTCTTACGACTATCGGATGTGATAATACATTTTTCCAGTTTTCATCGATAGGCGCAGCGCCTCAAGATAAGAAATATGCCGGAGAGCCGACACGGCTTGAGATTGGCGACCGTAACGTCATCAGAGAATTTTGCACCTTCAATCTAGGTACTTCGCAAGACCTTGGTGTGACCAGATTAGGCAATGATAATTGGATCATGGCGTATGTCCATATTGCGCATGATTGTCAGGTCGGAAATCACACCATTTTTGCCAACAATGCAGCACTGGCAGGGCATGTGCATATTGGTGATTGGGTGATCCTGGGTGGCTTTTCGAATATCCATCAGTTCTGCCAAATTGGCCCTCACGCCATGGTAGGAATGAGTACCAGTTTGACGCAAGATGTACCGCCGTTTGTAATGCTTAACGGTAACCCGGCGTCTGCCCATGGCATCAACACCGAGGGTTTAAAACGACGTGGTTTTAGCCGTGAACAGATTGCCGCAATCCGGCAGGCATATAAATTATTATACAAGTCTGGTTTGACACTGGAGCAGGCGAAGTTGGCGCTTGATCAAGAGCTGGCCACGCTTAGTGCCGAGCAACAGACCCATGTGCAAGCGTTTCGTGATTTTCTTGATGTCGCGACGCGCGGCATCGTGCGTTAAGCATTCTCAAGAGCACCAGATCGTGTCCACGCAAACTACCATTGCTATGGTTGCCGGAGAAGCCTCCGGTGACCTTTTAGCGAGCCGTTTATTGTCCGGATTAAGACCGCAATTACCCTATGCAAGAATGCACGGCATTGGCGGACCAAAGATGGCTGAGCATGGTTTTGTCAGCGATTGGCCAATGGAAAAACTCTCTGTAATGGGGCTGTTTGAAGTGTTGGCGCATTATCGTGAAATTTCTGGCATTCGCAAGCAACTCACGCAACGCTTATTGGATGAAAAACCAGATGTTTTCATTGGCGTTGATGCACCTGATTTCAATCTTGATTTGGAGATCCGGCTCAAGCAAGCCGGCATTCCGACCATGCATTACATCAGCCCGTCTATCTGGGCATGGCGCGGTGGTCGTATCAAGAAAATTGCGCAAGCAGTTTCGCATATGCTGGTGGTATTTCCTTTTGAGGAAGTAATCTATCGCGAGGCGGGTATACCTGTCACCTACGTTGGACATCCTCTGGCTCAGGTCATTCCACTAGAGCCTGATATGGCGGCAGCTAGAAACGAACTGGGCGTACCGCAAGACGCAACAGTTTTGACGATATTACCCGGTAGTCGTCTGTCAGAAATCAAGCACAATACAGAAGCGTTTATTGGTGCGGCAAAAATCCTGTGCGAGCGAGATCCTCAGTTACAAATCCTGGTTCCCATGGTAGGTGAAAAACAGCGTGCTGCCTACATCAAACTGGTTGTTGCTGCCCAGCTTGATAACGTACCTATCTTGCTGATCAATGGCCGCTCACACATCGCAATAGCGGCAGCCGACGTCGTACTTGTGGCTTCTGGAACAGCGACGCTGGAGGTGGCATTATTCAAGAAGCCAATGGTCATCGCCTACAAGATGATGGAAGCCACCTGGCAAATACAGAAACGCATGGGATATCAGCCCTGGATAGGTTTGCCAAATATCCTGGCCAAAGAGTTCGTAGTGCCTGAATTTTTACAATCTGCAGCTACACCCGAGGCATTGGCAGATGCCTTGTGGCTGCAATTAAATGATGGCGCTTTACAAGATCAATTGAAACAACGCTTTACCGACATGCATCACACTTTATTGCGCGATACTGCATCACTCTCTGCGCAAGCGGTGTTGGATGTGATTGCTACGCATCGAACTACTAGTTCAACTAACAAATAAAATAGAAGCGTTTTCCGGCGCGAGCTAAATAGCATGTATATAGATTCTCACTGCCATATTAATTTTCCTGAGTTGGCAAGCCGTATGCCCGAACTCTTGCAAGCGATGCACGACAATGGCGTTACGCATGCCTTGTGCGTATCGGTAGATTTGCCAGATTTTCCGCAAGTGCTGGCATTAGCTGAGCAGTACCCACACATCTACGCCTCGGTAGGTGTACATCCGGATTATCTTGAGACTGAAGAACCTACTACTGAGCAGCTCGTTGCTTTATCTCAGCATCCAAAGATAGTGGCGATAGGTGAAACTGGCCTGGATTACTTCCGTTTGAAAGGTGATCTGGAATGGCAGCGCGAGCGCTTTCGCCAACACATACGTGCTTCTAAAATCTGTGGCAAGCCGCTGATTATTCATACCCGCGCTGCTGCTGAAGATACTATCCGGATCTTGCAAGAAGAGGGCGCAGGTACCGATAAAGGCGGAGTTGCCGGTGTCATGCACTGCTTCACTGAATCGCTGGCAGTCGCGTTGGCGGCAATTGACATGGGCTTTTATATTTCATTCTCTGGCATACTTACTTTCAAGAGCGCAAAAGATATACAAGCAGTCGCCAAGGCATTGCCTATCGAGCGAATTTTGATAGAGACCGATTCGCCCTATCTGGCGCCTATGCCGCACCGGGGTAAAATGAATGAGCCGGCATTTGTTCGACATGTCGGTGAATATTTAGCGGACTTGAAAGGTTTGCCAGTGACTCAAGTGCAAGAAATTACCTCAAATAACTTCTTCGAGTTATTTAAGATTGCGCGATAAATAATTTTCGTTTTAGTTGGGTGCTTTTGAAAAGATGGCAAAATGAAATATTCAGCACTTTTATTAGGTTGTATTTTGGCCGCTTGTGCGACACCGACATCTGAAATAAAGAAAGAAGATGTTAAGAGAAAAGAAGCGTCTAAACCGCCTAAGCTGGATAAAAAACCAGATGAATTGGTGGCGCCATCAAAGTCATTGACTATTAATGCTTACAAGCGCGACTTAGCACTACGTATTTCTCAAAGTAATTTAAATAATATTTACACTGAAAGACCGCAAGCCTTATTGCGTGCTGTGATCGTTCTCAAGTACGTGATTAACGCTGATGGTAAATTACTACGAAGTGAAATTGTTCGGAGCAACCACGATAAAGCGGTAGAAAATATTGCCTTGTCGAGTATCAGTAATGCCGCGCCTTTTCCTAGACCAGCCGCACATTTACTCATTAACGGCAAGATAGAAATCACCGAAACCTGGCTGTTTAATAATGATGCGAGGTTTCAATTAAGGACGATCGCTTTGCCACAGATGGATGATTAAAAATTAAGCGCATCATTACTAGCAAAAATTTCTACTGCTAGTTTCAAGCTGTCCCAATAAGTGCGTCATATCGACCAAGCGCTTTGCCACCAGATGGCGCACTTCTCCCTCGCACTGCCAGATGCCGTAAACCCCGAGCAGGGTGGCGCTGAGTACTTCGCGTCTTTGTTTTTCGACTAAAGACGGCCAGATGATGACATTGATAGAGCCAGTCTCATCTTCTATCGTAATGAATAACACGCCCTTGGCGGTACCTGGGCGTTGCCTTACCGTGACAATGCCACAGCCACGCGCAAACTGGCCGTTCTGAAAGGTATTGAGTAATTCTGCCGGCAAGAAACGCAAGGCCAATAATCGCGATCTCAATAAGGCTAACGGATGGCGTCCTAACGTTAAACCAGTCGCACGATAGTCCCCCATAATCTCTTGCGCCTCTGATGGTGCAGCTAATCTTGGCACTGGTTCTTGCAGTGTCACTGGATGCAATAAACCTTTGTCGGGTATCGCTGCAACGGCTTGCCACAGCGCCTGACGACGATTGCCGGTCAACGCTATTAAGGCATTACCTGCGGCTAAAGCTTCTACTTCATGCCGGCTTAATTGCGCACGCCGTGCCAAGTCGGTGATATCCAAAAATGCCTGCAGTGTGCGTGCTTGCTGTATACGCTTGGCGGCATCAAAAGACATATTGCGCAACAGCGACATGCCTAATCTGACGGCGGGTTGTTTTTGCGTTTGAGTTCGGTCTTCACCTTCATCAGATTCCAGTATTGAATCCCAATTACTATAGCGAATATCGATGGCCCTTACTTCAACCTCATGACGTTTTGCGTCCTGCACCAATTGCGATGAGGAATAAAATCCCATAGGCTGGGAATTGAGCAGTGCGCATAAAAATACGGCAGGCTCATGGCACTTTATCCAGCTACTGGCATAGGCAAGTATCGCAAAACTGGCAGAGTGACTTTCAGGGAATCCGTAATCACCAAAACCCAACATTTGTTCAAAAATATTTTTAGCGAACGCTTCTTCGTAACCATTTTTTTTCATGGTCTCGATAATGCGCTCCCGATAATGTTCCAGACCGCCTTTACGTTTCCATGCCGCCATGGCACGGCGTAGTTCATCCGCTTCACCTGGCGTAAAATCTGCCGCCACCATGGCGATTTGCATGACCTGTTCTTGAAAAATAGGTACGCCTAAAGTACGCGATAAGACTTTTTCTATCTCGGGCTTCGGATAACTAACGGGTTCTTTACCTTGCCGCCTGCGCAGGTAAGGATGCACCATGCCACCTTGTATCGGGCCGGGCCTGACTATCGCTACTTGTACCACCAGATCATAAAATGTTCTGGGACGCAAACGCGGCAGCATACTCATTTGCGCGCGTGATTCAATCTGAAATACGCCAACGGTATCAGCTTGGCAAATCATGTCGTAGGTGGCAGGATCTTCTCGTGGTATGTCTTGCATTCTGGCGGGCTTGCCAGGTGTGTTTGCCATCAAATCAAAAGCCCGCTTAAGGGCTGATAACATGCCTAATGCCAGAACATCTACTTTAAGTAAACCT
>JANYFV010000234.1 GCA_025359635.1 Undibacterium sp.
GCTTACGAGCTGCGGCAAATTGAAATCCACCCGCGGGCTTTGGAATAGAATTCGAAAAAAGTAAATGCGATTCCTTCTGTTGGAACCTAACAATGCCAACATTTTGTATGTCAATCGAACCACAACATTTTCATATGCATAAATTCCTCGTATTGCCTTTCACGTTCTTGTTACTGTGCGCTTGCACAGAAAAAAATCTTCCCTCCGACAATCCACAGTCAGACACGACTCCCAAAGGCAAGGTCATGCGCCTACACGCGGAGTTTTCAATGGGCGATCATTTTTCGTTTATCGCCAAACCAAGTTCGCGGGGAACGGGTGAGCGTGAACAATTAATCAAAGGAAGCTTTGATCAGATTGTCGAAGTCGACATGCAAGACGATGGCAAAAGTTTTACCTTCAGACCGATTAATGGTAAGCCCGCGACGGTAGTGTCCACCATCACCGAAAAAGGACACTCTAGCGCTGAAGACCCAGAATCACCGATCCTCATACAATCGACGAGCCATGCAAATTTTTCTGGGACGATTATGAATAACCTAGACTTTAAAATTAAACGTTCAGAAATGGGGCAAGGTGACGAAATAACGATGAAGATGGAAGGAGAACTCACTGGCGAAGCACAATCCATAGCCACGCTACCAGATCACAGTAAGACCACCACCGATGAAGCTGGAATGTGGGATTCTATTCTTGAAAAAGTGAATCCACCCGACCCGCATCGGCGCCACTATTCAAAGACATGGATCATCGTTCCGACTTTAGGAACTCGGCCAGGTAACGAGCCTGTCGCGCAGATGTTGTATGACGCAATTATCGCAGCCCCATCGATGTTCCATCAGGGCCTGGTGACGTCGCCCAACCGTCAGCAGTGGCACTATAAAGGTACGCTGGTGCGTGCTGATACGGACAAGCCAACCGAAGCAATGAAATGGTTAGAAACCCTGGAACTCACACTGCGCTTAGATCCACCGTAAGCCATGTAGGGTGGGCACGCCCTTGTGCCCACGCGGAAATGTGCCGAAAATTTAAATGGCGCGAATATTTTGGTGTAATGGTTTAAACGTGATGTGTTGTTGATTGACCGTTACGCGTGGGCACGATGATGCCGTGCCTACCCTACGTGCTAGTGTTCTTTCTTCGCTCTTTGGCCGAACAAGTGCGGCGGCTGGAGAAAAAAGTCGAACGCGAAAAATTGGTGCTGGCGACCTTGCCAGAGCTGTCGCTACAGATCGTTGAATTTACCCGCGAACATGGGCGCATCACCATCGGTGAAGCTATTAAGCTCACTGGCGCTAACCGTAACACACTCAAACAGCATTTTCGCTCACTAGTCGAACGCGCTCACCTTAACCAACAAGGTAGTGGCCGGGGTGTTTGGTATGAACTACGCTAATTTATTCAAGCCAGATTTTCCATTTTGACAGGGGCAATTTGATACCATTTTCGATATCGATCCCGTTAAAAAAGTTATTGGCTACTTGCAAATTGGAGCGTTACATTGCCTAGGTCGTTGAAAAATGGTACCGCAACCATTTTTTACTTCACTAACATGGAGACTAACATGCAAAAAAATAAGATCCGCCAACAGGATCACGCAGGAGACGTAAAAAGCGGGGGCTTCCGGCTTGCTATTCATGCACTCGTGCTCTCGCTTGCCATCCCTCTTGCCATTCCCCTTACTGCCCATGGCGCTGATGTCCGGGGCGACGTCGAGGCGCGCGCCCGCAGCCTGGTGGCGCAGATGACGTTGGACGAGAAAGTGGCGCAGTTGCTGAATGTGGCGCCAGCCTTGCCGCGACTGGGGATACCCGCTTACAACTGGTGGACCGAGTCGCTGCACGGCGCACTGGGACCACTGCCTACCACCAATTTCCCGGAGCCGATCGGCCTGGCCGCCAGCTTTGATGCGCAACTGGTGCAGCAGGTGGCGTCGGCGATCAGCCTGGAAGTGCGCGCGCTGCATACGCTGGGACGCGAGACCGGCCACTTGGGCCGCATTGGCACCGGTCTCGACACCTGGTCGCCCAACATCAATATCTTCCGCGACCCGCGCTGGGGAAGGGGCCAGGAAACCTATGGCGAAGATCCACACCTGACGGCAGCGCTAGGCGTCGCCTTCATCCGTGGCATGCAGGGTCCCAATCCTGATTTGCCGGACGTGATCGCCAGCCCCAAGCATTTCGCCGTGCACAGCGGGCCGGAGTCGACCCGCCACGTAGCGAATGTGTTTGTATCCTTGCATGATCTGGAAGACACCTATTTGCCCGCGTTCCGCGCCGCCATCATCGACGCCAAGGCCGGCTCCATCATGTGCGCCTACAACCGCATCAACGGCCAACCGGCCTGCGGCAGTGAACTGCTGATGCAGCAGCACTTGCGCGGCGCCTGGGGTTTCAAGGGTTATGTCGTCTCCGACTGCGATGCGGTGACCGATATCGCAGAACAGCACAAATACGCGCCCGATCCGGCTGCCGCTGTAGCGGTCGCCCTGAAGGCTGGTACCGACAACGAATGCAATACCAAGACCTTGGGCGAGACGCTTGATCTGGGTGCGCGCTACCGCCAGGCCTGGCAGCGCGGCCTGATCAGCATGGGCGACATCGACCAAGCACTGGTGCGCCTGTTCTCGGCGCGCTATCGCAATGGCGACCTCGCCGGGCTGCCGCAGCGCGACAGCAAGCCGGTTGCGGTCAGTGCTATCGGCACGCCAGCTAACCAGGCTTTGGCACTGCAGGCCGCCACCCGCAGCCTGGTATTGCTGAAGAACGAAGGCGTGCTGCCGCTCAAGCCTGGTATGAAGCTGGCGGTGATTGGTCCGCTGGCCGATGCTACCCGCGTCTTGCGCGGCAATTATTCGTCGACCCAGTCGGCGCCGCCGGTCTCGGTGCTGGAGGGATTGCGTCGGGTGCTGCCGCAGGCGCAGATCAAGCTGGTAGCGGCCGGCGCCTCGATCACCGATGGCGACCCGGTACCGGCCTCGGCTCTGCGCACGCCAGACGGCAAGCCCGGTTTGCGGGTGGATTACTTCAACCGCAATGGCGAACATTACGATAGCAAGCCGGTGGTCAGCCGCATTGAGCCGGGTCTGGAAGCGCATGGACTGGAATTGAAGGCGGTAGCCGACCAATACAGGGCCGAATGGAACGGCTATCTGCTGGTTCCAGAGACCGGTCTGTACCGCTTGGGCGTCAGCGGTGTCAAAGGCAGCTTGACGGTGGGCGGGCAGCCGGTGGTTGAGGCCAGCGCGTATTCGCAGTGGGGCGAGCCGCTGCAACTGCATACCGTGCGACTGGAGCAAGGTCAGCGCTATCCGCTGCACTTCGCAGCGCAAACCGGCAGTACCGGCGTTCCCGGCCTGTTCTGGAAACGCATTTCTGGCGACGCTGAAGCCGATCTGAAAAAAGGCACGGCCGATGCGGACGTCATCGTTGCGGTAGTCGGGCTGACCTCAGACTTGGAAGGCGAGGAAATGGCCATCAAGATCGATGGCTTTTCCGGCGGCGACAAGACCTCGCTCGATCTGCCAGCCGAGCAGCGTGAGTTGCTGGAACGCGCCAAGGCGCTGGGTAAACCGCTGGTGGTGGTGCTGATGAACGGCAGCGCACTCGACCTGTCATGGACCAAAGATAAGGCTACGGCCATCCTGGAAGCCTGGTATCCCGGGCAGTCCGGCGGTCTGGCAGTCGCCAACGTCTTGACTGGCCGCGCCGATCCGGGCGGACGTTTGCCGCTGACCTTCTACCGCAGCCTGGCCGACCTGCCGCCGTTCGATGATTACAGCATGCAGGGTCGCACCTATCGCTATTACGCCGGCACGCCGGTCTATCCTTTCGGTGCTGGCCTTAGCTATGCCAGCTTTCGCTACACACCGCTGCAAATCACGGCGCCGAATGGCGCGCCGGAAAACGGCGTGCTCGTCACCACCGAGCTAACCAACACCAGTACCCGCGACGGCGACGAGGTAGCCCAGCTTTACCTGACGCCGCCCGCTTTCGAGGGCGCACCCCGGCTGGCGCTGCGCGGTTTTCAGCGTGTCACGCTGAAGGCGGGCGAGCATCGTCAGATCAGCTTTCGCCTGTCGCCGCGCGATTTAAGTTTTGTCAACCGTGACGGCGCGCGCCAACTAACACCGGGCCAGTACCAAATCAGCGTTGGTTCGGGACAGCCGGGCACCGGTGTGGCGGGACAACAGGAGCAACTAATGCTGAACCGTAGCGTGCTGCTGGAACAATAAATTCAATCAGGAGACATCATGAAGCAAGCTAGAATCATCTCGTTGGCACCGGCATTGGCGCTGGTATGCGCGCTCAGCACGCCGGCCATAGCGCAGGACGGCAAGATAACGCCGATTACCTCTCCGGCGCAGTCAGCCGCGATCACGCTGAATACCGGCGTGCTGCCCGCTGCCAGCGCCCCCGAGGCCTGGCACCGCCAGTACAACAGTGTATTCGCCCGCAACGTCACGGTGGCAACGCTGACGCCGTTCCTGCCGTCCGCCGCCAAGGCCACCGGCGCTGCAGTGATCGTTGCGCCAGGCGGTGGCTTCCGCACGCTGTCGATGGAAAACGAAGGCTGGCAGGTAGCTCAGGCGCTGGCTGACAAGGGCGTGGCGGCCTTTGTGCTGAAGTACCGCTTAAACCAGACTCCGCAGGACATGGCCGGCTTCGAGCGCTCGATGGCAGAACTGTTTTCAGCCACTGCCGAGCGACCGCAGACACCGCAGAATCCGGCCCAGGAGTATGCACCGCAGATTGCCGATGCCCGCGCCGCCTTTGTCCTGGTGCGCGCGCGCGCCAGTGAATGGCAGGTGGACGCCGACCGTATCGGCATGCTTGGTTTCTCGGCCGGCGCCATGCTGACCATGTCAACCACGCTGTACGGTCAGGATGCCAAGCCGGCCTTCATCGGCACAATCTATGGTCCGTTGTGGGCGGTCAAGGTACCGGCCGATGCGCCGCCATTGTTCATCGCGCTGGCCGCAGATGATCCCTTCTTCGGCAACGCCGGCTACGGTCTGATCGACAGCTGGCGCAGCGCCGGGCGACCAGTGGAGTTCCATCTGTTCGAACAGGGCGGACATGGCTTCGGCATGTACCAGAAGAGCACCACCAGCACCGGATGGTTCGATAGCTACCTACGCTGGCTGGGTATGCACGGTTACCTGCAGCCCAAACGCTGACCCGCAAGTAAATGTCCAAGCTTCCTTTCCGGATGCGCAGCAAAGCGGGATCCGGCGGCGCTGCCGATCGGTAACGGGCGGGTCAGGGCGATGGTGTTTGGCCGCATCCACCAGAAACGTTTGCCAGGAATTACTGACTAAAGCAAAATCCTGCCCTGGAACTGCGTGGTCCAAATTACCTCAAAAAACACCTCGCTTTCCAGCGGCGTGATGGCACCATCCAGGAATGATGTATCTAGCTCGAAAAGACTCAGACAAGACGCTTATTGACTTAATTGGCTCGGATATTTTTGTCTCAGACATTTGCTTATCTGGTCGCGTGTCAGAACATAAGTGGTAAAGGATGTTATGCCGATTTTGACTATTTTAAGTATGAAGACATTAAAGAAGCTATTTCATATTAATTGCGTACTTTAGATCAGCGTAACGTAAAACAAAAAATTTATGGAGGCCAAAAAATGAACATTCTCAGAAATCTTTTTCAAGTAACGGTGTTGCTTAGTTTAGTCGCATGTGGAGACGGTGCCACATCAAACGTCACATCCTCTGTTCCTGCAGTGACACCTCAAATTCCCAATGCAACAAGTAAAACCCTTAAGTCAGTTGCCCCGGAAAATCTTATCATCGGTGTGGCGGCGTCAGACGACTATCTGACGAATACAAAAAATCACGACATCGTCGAACAGAATTTCAATCAAATTACCGCAGAGAACGCGATGAAAATGAAGTTTCTGCATCCAACGGAAAATGGTTTTTCATTTGCGAATGCAGATGCTTATGTTAGTTATGCCAAGACACATAATTTAAGTGTGCATGGTCACACCTTGATATGGTATAGCGACTACCAACTCCCTGATTTCATGAAAACATACAGCGGCGGTAAGACAGAATTTCTTGCCATGCTCAAGAATCATGTGACGACGATTGTGAATCATTTCAAAGGGCAAGTACAAAGTTGGGATGTCGTCAATGAAGCGATTGATGATAACGGCGGGTATCGGAACAGTGTTTTTTACCAGAAAACCGGAACCGATTATCTTGATCAGGCATTTCGCGATGCACGTGCCGCGGATACTACTGTGGATTTGTTTTATAACGATTACTCAATGGAGCAAGGCGGGAATAAATTCCAGACGATGCAAGCGATGCTCGATGGCATGTTAGCACGTCAGGTTCCAATCACAGGGATAGGTTTTCAAATGCATGTCATGCTGGATTATCCATCTGTTGATACGATACGTGCCAGCTTTAAAGCCATCGCAGATCGTGGTTTGAAAGTCAAAATCAGTGAATTAGATGTGCCGCTCAATAATCCGTACGGATACGGTTTCATTTATAAAAGTTTGACTGACCCAGCGGCAGCATTGCAAAAGAAACGCTACTGCGAGATCATTAAAACCTATCTTGAAGCTGTGCCAGTCAACTTGCGAGGTGGCGTGACTGTTTGGGGCGTACGCGATTCTGAAAGCTGGATACCGTCGACGCCAGATTGGAAAGGTAATGCAGATTGGCCCTTGTTATTTGATGCAAATGGTAAAACCAAGCCCGCTTTTGAAGGCTTCCAGTTAGCGTTGGAATCGAAACCCTGCGGTTAATAGGGCCGTCTTAAAACTGCCAGAACTGGGCGCGATAAGCGGTGGTTGAACCGCCTAATTAAAGTGCAAGCAAACAACCGATATCGCTGAAGTACTTTGGAATGATTTTATAAAACATAATCCAAACAACCCCGCTTGGCCAGATCGTGATCGCTTCGTGCTTTCAAACGGACATGGTTCGATGCTGATTTATGCTTTGCTTCATCTCACAGGTTCCGACTTGAGTACGGAATATCTGAAGCAATTTCGCCAATTAAATTACCTCCGGCAAAGCCGGAGGTTTATTGCTGCGCGCTGTGGCTGCGCATTGAGCTTAAAAATAATGCCAGCCCACCAAACGCTAAAATCAAAATGACGATTAATTCAAATAGAGACATGCTGCGCAAATTGAAGTGCAGTGAGGCGATCACTCCAAAGATCAATGCGCCTAGCGAGCCTAGCGCCAACACCCAGCCAAGTAGACTCTTGACGTTGTAAAACATCATCGCAATGCCGATGATAAAGGGAATCAAAATCATGCCACTGGTGATGCTAAGGTTGCTACCAAAGGCTTGCAGCCCATACATGCCGTAACCCAAGCTAAAACTCGATTGCACCATGACTGCGTTGAACAACATGTAAAAGCCACCGCACAACATGAGAAGTCCGAGAAAAAATTTCCCTACTCCGCCCTCTGATCCGCCTGCACCTTGCATTGTCTACTCCCCGAGTGTTGTGGTTTACTGTTTATTGAGGCTAAACCAAAATAGTTACGCGAATTGTAGGCCAGATGATTCAAATTTCGTATGGTAATAGCTGCAAAAAATTACCGTCGATAGAAAGCAATTGCCGACGCATACACTAGCGAAAAAATAGCATCTAAATATATCCGTCGAAAAAGCGAAGCGCCTTCCGACAGCACTGCATAGGGGTATTATGCGCAAAGGAAAACCTGAGATAATGGGACAGTAATCAAGATTAATTTTTTC
>JANYFV010000255.1 GCA_025359635.1 Undibacterium sp.
CGCGCTGCCGTATCAATGGCGCGGCTGCACGCAAATAATCGAGCACCTGCAATTCCTTACCAACTGGAACGGTCGCCAACTGGTCGCTCATTAGCTGTATAAATTGCGCGACGTTTTTCATATCATGTTGCAGAAACAAGGTCAGCTTGGACATTTGTGAAAACGTCGCATCGATAGTCCCAGCCTTAATCCACATATCAGTACGAAGCAAGAGCAAAAACGTCTCAATCAGCGCTTCGTTAAAATATCGTTGTTCACTGTGTCGGCTTTGTTGAAATTGAATTGTCAGCTTCATTTCTCCGACTTCAATTTGCTTGTGAATATTCGTACCGCCTTCTTTTCCGGCCTGCCCTTGCGTCGTCACGCCAAACCAATCGAGCTTCCAAATGATGCCACGCAACCCCGACTGGGCCAGCAAAGGCCAGGCATTTTGCAAAAACACAGGCGTGTCAAAATTATGTTGTTCGTTAAGGCGTATCAAGGCCAAATTCAGTTTGCTGGCAGCAGTTGCTTGCCACCATAAATAGGCCAGAACGACGCCGATGGTGGCACCAATTAAAATAAGTATGGGGTAAAGCTGTTTAAGCATCGCGCTCGATACTGAATTTTTTTAAGAAGTAATAAATATTTTCGCGCTTGATTCCCAAGCGCTTAGCGCTTTGATTGACGTTGAAGCCGGTTTCTTTCAAAATTTGCCGCACCAGTCGTTCTTCGGCATCGGTCCGTACGCCCTTCAAGCCTTCACTGATTTGCGCGTTGATGGCGATGCGTGTAATGCCCTGTGCGCCAAGTTCGCGCTCTTTTTGTAGAAATAATTGTGCGCGCCTCACGGCCCGCAAGATCGTGTCGGCCGTGGCTGGTTTCGCGAGAAAATCAAACGCTCCTTCACGAATCGCTTCGAGCGCAGCAGCTTCTTGATCTTGCCCTGTCAGCACGATCACTTTTACGGGAAGAATGTCTTCCAATATCGCCTTGAGTGTGGCGATGCCTTCAGTAATATCATGTGCATGCGGCGGCAAACCCAGATCCAGAATGATCACCGAAATAGATGCGTCGGCACGCAATGTTGCCAACCCTTCAGAGCTTGATTCAGCTTCACTGACGATAAAATTTTGCAGCTCCAGAATACCGCGCAGCATGATGCGTAAAGCAGGGTCATCTTCAATAAGTAGGATATGCGTTTGCAAAGTCATTTTTTTGTTTTGGTTTTTTGTTCTAGTTCAATCAAGCGTTGTTCCAGAAAGCGATATTCATGCGGATCAGTAATCTCCCCACTTTGCAATAACCCACCCAGCAAAATTCTCGCACTCTGCAACTCATCCATATCTTCGAGCAAAAATATTTCCATTTGCTTAGCCCAGCTTGGCACTTCGTTAGCTGTCGCGTGTAAGCGGATCGCCTGTGCATACTTGCGCGCCAGTGGCAAATCATTCAAGCGATGTCTGGCCAGTGAGGCGGCATGTGCCAACGACTTCCAGCGATGATTTGGATCGATAAAAAACTCTTGGTAGACAAAATCGAGCATCACCCGCTGTTTCGCTTCATCGGCGATTTCGCCATACAATCGGCTGGCGGCGAACAAGGGATATTGTCCGGGCGGATCTAATTCTAAAATGCGTGTCAGCCAGGCTTCTACCTTATTGTAATCGAGCTGACGAAACGAGAGATTAAGCCCAGCTTGATTATCAAAGGCCTGTAAGTACAGCATCATGCTTTTTGCCAATGCAATCGGTTCGCCGAAACTGGCGATGCGGAATGTGGCAATCGATGGCGGCGTCATCAGGCTCTCAGCTTTTGCCTGCTGCGCCGGTTGTTGAAAATGCCAAAAGATTTGTAAAGAAAAGGCGGCGACTAATAGTAGAAGCACGGATTTCGGTACCGAGGAAATAGTGCGTTCACGCATGATCAGATATTTTTGCGATAGAGATCAAACAAGGCTGCAGCACAGAGTAGCGTCAAGCAGATCGCACTCTGTAGCAACAAAACAGACAATGTCGCCCAAGTACCAGTCTGATACACCAACCAATCGGTGCGGGTAAATTCATCCAGATGGGGCAACAAGGCAGAGAGGCTGTTGATGACGAAACCAATGACTTGTTGCGAGGTGCTGTGCGCACTCAAAGGATCATTGCCGATCAATTGCATGGCGGAGATCGCCCGCGCCAATAAATAAAATCCCATGACCGCACTCAAGGCCGCCATAATCTGGTTAAAAGTGAGCACACACAACATGCTGAATGCGGCGACGATCCATAGTTCGCAAATGAGCGAAATCGTCCACAATGTGGTTTGCAATAGCGGCGTGAAAAATGCCGTCAACAGGCCGAACAATACTGCAGGTACCACCGCCAGCGCCGCAAAACCCAGTAATTTTCCCAATAGATAAGCCGCGCGCGGCAGAGGCAAGGCTAAAAGCAATTCCAGGCCTTTGTCGTTGAACTCGCGCACCATGCTGGTCACAACAAACGTGGCGAGCAAAAACACCGCCGAGAAACGTAAAAAGGCGGCCAGCATGGCCACTTGAATTTGCCGGCTTTCGGTCAGGGCAAGCTCATTGAGAAAACCACTGAGCCCTATCCCAATGAAAGCCACCAGCAACAACAACCAGGTCAGGCGATTGCGTAAGGCTTCAAGTAGGGTATAGAAGGCGATTGTACGGATTTGACTGTGCATGTGGTAAGTGTAGTATGTAGATACTAAATGCTAAGGAGAATTTGATTATAGAGAAAGTATGCCAGCTTAGTCGAAACAAGTTAACAACAGGGGCGATAATGGCACAGTCAATTTTAAGGATTCAATTTTACCTGCTAAAATCGTTTGTACAAAAGTAGCTGGGAGCTGGCAACAATGTCTACAAATCCAATAACATCCGATCGCGGTTTCACCTTGATCGAAATGGCCATCGTATTACTGATACTCGGCTTGGCATTAGGGATGGTCTTAAATGTCACCAGCGGCATGCGCGATGCGCAAAACCGGCAATTGGTTCGCACGCAATTAGATACATTGGAAACTGCCTTGGCAAATTTTGTCGCAGTGAACAAACGTCTGCCCTGCCCGGCAAATGGATTGCTTGCGAGTGGTACAGCCAACGCTGGAATCGAAACACTTTCACCGGGTCCTCCGCCAGCTGCTTTACCACCTAAAGGTACCTGCAACCCTGCATCACAGATTAACGGAGTCATACCTTGGGTCTCACTTGGCCTGACAGAAAGCGACGCGACTGATCCCTGGTTAGGTCGTATGACTTATCGTGTAGACCCCGCGCTTGCGGGTGGCGCACCCTTGCCCTTATTGATGGACATGAGCAATTGCGATCCATCGAGTACCGGTGCTGTCGGCGCAGGAGGCATTTGCAAAGCACCTGTGCCATCGTGTACCGGTAATGCAGGTTGTACTTCACCAAGCAATTTTCTTACTTTCAACACGGGAAAAGGCTTGGATGTCTGGGATGGAGTGAACGGTGCCGTTGGCTGGGCAGCACGGCAAAATAATCGAGCATTAGGGACTGGTGCAGCTTATGTGATCATTTCGCACGGCCCTACCGGTAGAGGTGCATATAACAGTAATGGCATTTTACAACCAGGCAGTTTTGCGAGTTACGGTCCGGACGAAGGACAAAACCGCAATAATTTGGTGATTGCCTTACCTGCCGTTCAAGCAACGACTTATCGAGATGCGCCATTGAATGATGCGGGCAACCCCGCAACACATTTTGATGACTACCTCAGTCACCCGACCATTATGTCTGTACTAACAAAGGCCAATCTTGGACCGCGCGCGCATTAACCGCCAGCGAGGCGGAGTGTTAATCATCGTTGTCGCGATAGCGATGATCATCTCGCTGGCCGTTTTGGCGAAGTGGGCTCTGCTGGACATGGAGCGAAAACTCAACCGACAAACAGGCTTGGGAACAAACTTAAGTAAGATTGATACCGCACTAGCTAATTTTGTGTCACAAAATAAGCGCCTGCCATGTCCGGCAGACGGCAGTATTGCCAGTGGTTTGCCGAACGCGGGTAGAGAGACGGCTTCTCCATGCAACAGCCAAACTAAGGGCGTCGTTCCCTGGGTGACTATTGGCATTTCTGAAATCGATGCGGCGGACCCGTGGAATGGGCGAATCACCTATAGGGTTGATCCTGCTCTGGCGGGTCTTGCGCCTTTGCTGATGAATATGAGTAATTGTGATGTTTCTGGCTCTGGTGGTATCGCAGCGGGCGGCGCTTGCCGAGTGCCCACGCCTACATGCGTCTCCAATCCCGCTACCTGTACCTCACCAGCAAGTTTTTTAAATGGCAAAGGGCTTGATGTCTGGGACGGCATTGGTGGTGCAGCAGGATGGGCTGCCCGCACGAATAATCGCGTTACCGGAACAGGTGCTGCATATGTCATTATTTCGCATGGTTCAACCGGTGCCGGTGCTTATAACAGCAGTGGAAACTACCAACTTGGCACAATTAGCCCAATACCAAAAATACCTGGACCGGGCACGCAGCCTGCTGGCAACGACGAAATTCCTAACCTGAACAATCAAGCGATTGCGTTACCGGGGAGTCAAGCCAATACTTACCGGGATGCACCTATGGATGTGAGCCGAACGGCGACAAATTTCGATGATTATTTAAGTCATCCAACGATCACAAGCGTTCTGGATAAAGTTAGTCTGCGTGAACGTATTCATTAATGACTGTCAATGAGCATGCTCGCTGGCCATCTTTAAAAAGCGGATCGACTAAAAATTACTTTACCGCCTTCGATTTGGCCACATTACTGGAGGTGTTTGGAGCATTACCCGTGGGTTCAAAAACCTCAATAATCTCACCAGTAACCGCATCAAATGTCTGACCAACTTTTAAAGAAACCCGCTTACCCGATGGTACTAAAATCGATACTGATGGCCGTTTAGATAGCTGTTGCCGGACGCGGATATTTTGCGACACAGCACCTTCATTCTGCGGAATCTGATTGATCCAGGTGGTACCTTTACCGCTACTACGCCTAACGAAACCATCGAGCGTAAATTGTTCACGTACCGGCTCTTCCGGCACCACAGGAACAGCGGCTGCAGCGGGGTCATTTACCAATTTTCCTGAATCACCATGCTGCCGAAGACGGTCGAGATCGGCTCGCTCCGCCGGTGTCGAAAACAGCCGCCCGATAGGCGCAACTTCTGCGCTCAGGCAAACACAAGGGAGCAGAAAAAAATGGAGTGCTAAAAATATTGATCGCATTAGTTTATGTCTATATTTGTTACAACTGGACTATTTTGCGCTCGGCTCTGCCGCAGCATCGGCTGCCGCAGCGTCTGTTGCTGTGCCTTCAGCAGGCGCGTGGCGTCCCATCGTTATCCAGTTCAAGGTACATTCGCCCTGCAACTGCACGGACAATGTCGCAACTCGCGCACCTACATCTGGTTTGATCGAACAAGATTGCGGAATGAAAATACCCTTGCTACTTAAGTCACTCAAAAAAGTCAGTATATCCCCTTCATGCAATAGCCCGATATGCGCGATGAGCTTACTCGCGCGCACTTCTAGTTCGCCCGTCTGCACCGATGGGTCCATCTGAACGATTTGCTGAGGAGATATTTCATACGTAATCGGCAACAGCTTGCGGCTTTCTTGTATGGCGTGGATAAATTCTATTGCATCCAGACGTTTTTCTTCGCCGACAAAGCCGCGCTGTACCAATTCAAGATACATAGGTTGAAATTCACGAATTTCATTCTTTTCATTTGTCGCTGCGGTATATTTCCCTTGTGCCTGGCCTAACTCAGATTGTGCCTGAAGATTAATTGCCGTCAGTTTCGCCAAGAAAAACTGCGTTGCGCCAATGAGCATGCCAGAGATCGCAAGGCAAATGCCGAAAGTAATAAAGGCCTTACGAATAATTGGAAAATCGTCTCTATAAAAAGAGCGCATCAGAACAGGATCTTTGGCCGCAGTCTGACCCGGTTTTGCCGGAGTGAGTGGTTTTTGTGCCATGCTAAGGTCTCCAAACCAGTTTCAGGCTAAAACGTGGCTTAGCCAGATCAGTATCATTTCCGGTCTGACTTTCCAGTTTAACGCTAGGCCTGATATCAAGCGGCGGCTTAGTCACCTCTAACCGCACATGGGTATCTTTTTGTAACTCAAGAGTGAATCGCCGCACACTTTCGAGTGCAGTTCTGTAGTCATTATTGAACGGTATCACCTCACCCTCCAACATGAGAGTTTCAACAGGCTTTGTCGGAATGCCGATCAGGCTTGAGGCCAATGGTGCCACTTCGCCTGGCGCAACCGGCGTGAGCGCAGGTGCCGCTGAAGCATCGGGGGCAGCGCCATCTGTTTCATTAGTCTGCCAATTGAGTTCATGAATTTTAATTTGCGGCAAAATGTCTAGTGCATGGCTGACTACGGTAAGCATAGGCGTTAACGTCGGTCCATTGTGCTTGATCATGCGCGCCACGTCGACGGCCGCTTTCATCTCATGTGGATTGGCTACCGTGACCGGCATACTCGACGTCGTGGCCTGATAATTCGCCAAAGTTTGTTGTGTTTCTTGCTTCGCTCGTTTAGTCAAGTTAGACATGTGAAACGCATCGAGTATATTGCCAGACGCCCAAATCACCGCAACGGCAATCGTCAGTGCGCTTAAAAGCTTGAATGCGCCACGCACTTGCGACAAATTGTGTAATCTGGTCTGCTCAAATGTCGTGTAGTGAGCGGGAATACGCCTACTGGCGAGCAAGGACAGAAAAAGTGAATCACACAAAGCCAGGTCTGGCAGCTTCGGCAAACCAAATACTGGCTGCGCCTCATTGAGATCTATAAAACGATACCGCATACCTTCTGCATCAGAGCTTAGCGGACGCAAACACTCGATAATTTTGGTGTCGGCAACGACCACGATATTGATCGCTGCACCGCGTGCCATCAGACGTGTGCTTGCCAGAAATTGTCTGATTTTTACGATTTCAGATTCAGCAAATTCGGCAATGGCTTGCGCGCTCCAGGCGGTTTCGGGAGCAAGTCGGCTAAAACGTAAATATCCATCGTGAAAATAACTTTGTCGTATGCCACTCGACTGATGCGTTACCAATAAAGTCGATTCTTTACCGAAATCTAATTTTTTAAATAGTAAAGGGTTTAACAAGGCCACCGAATAGATTCCGGCTACGTCTATTTTTTCCTTCAACAAAGCATCCAGCCAAGGCTTGAGCAACTGCGCATTGGTTAGCGCACTGAACAACATCTTATCGTCTCTTCGCCCCTCGTTCTCGCGACCTTGCTGGCTCGCCTCACGATATGGCGTGTCGCGATACAGGTTAGCCAAGCGACGTTGAATCAGATTTTGCTTGGCAGGACCAAATACATGCGGAATATTTTCATTCTGAAAATCTTCTTCAACCAGATCGGTCAATAAATAGACAGGGACATCGCGATGCACTTTCAAATACTCTGAAAACTGCAACCACCCACTAGCAAAATTATTAAATGTTTGAACCGGGGATTGAATACCTTTAGCCCACAGGCTTGCTGTGAGTTGGTTGTTATTAAGATAGAGCAGATGCTTGGTCAAAATCGTCCTTTTGAAGCGCAAAAATTTTGTCAGGTCTTCATTTTACTGATAGTGTCATAAATCGGCCCCATCACTGACATCATGATCCAACCCAGAATAAGCCCGAGCACTACTGTCATGACAGGTTCAATCATGGCCTGCACTTTTTCTATCATCTCTTTGATATCACGATTATAAAAGTAACTCACATTGCGCAAAGCAGTATCGAGCGAGCCTGTCGCTTCGCCAATTTTGAGCATACGAATAACCAGAGGCGGGAAAATGTCTGTACTCTGAAAAGCCGCAGTCACGCTCTGCCCTTCTGATATCAGCACTCCGGCACGGCGCAACCCCCGGGCGATGACTTCATTATTCACAATATCTTCTGACAGACGGATACAGTCCAGGATAGTGATGCCAGACTCATACATTAAAGCAAAAAAAGTCACGAAACGCGACAAGATAATTTTATGCAAAACCGGCCCTATCATCCAGATACGGAGTTTGTATCCATCCGCTTTGTAACGCGCATTCGGGCTTTTTTTTAATAGCAAGACAGTAGAAATCCAGATCACCACGGGCAGGGTTAATACGACATACCAATAATTAATAAAAAGCCCAGACACAAAAATCAATGCCTTGGTATGCAAGGGCAGTTCTTGTCCCATATTTTTGATAAAACCAGTCAGTTGCGGCACTAGGTAAATCATCAGAAAAAAAGTAACGCCCAACACAATCGTGCCGACAAAGATCGGATACATGACGATTTTTTTTGTTTGCGCAGTCAGTTCATCTTGCCATTTCAGACTATCACCCAGGCTCTTGAAGACATCGGATATTTTTCCGGTTTTTTCACCCGCGGTAATGAGGCTGGTAAAAGTCTTATCGAAAATAATCGGATAGCGTTCCATCGCTTCGGATAATTGCGAGCCGCCTTCAATATTCTCGATTAAATCTGCCACCACGCCGCGAAAACGTATATTTTCTGCACCATCACGAAGATCTGCCAGCCCCTCCAATATCGGAACGCCTGCCCCGGTCATTTGCTCCATGTGGAAACAAAAATTAATCAGATCTTTTCGGGTAATTTTGACACGGCCTAATGAAAATGTTTTCTCAGCCTGTTCTTTGCAGTCGATCAAATCCAGATCCATACGCTTTAAGCGCAGTTCCAGTTCGAGTAGATTAGCCGCATCCATGTTGCCCCGGACTTTCTTTCCGTCGGCATCCATACAGCGATAAGCGTACATCGTCATCAGCTCAACCTATCCGTCAAATCAACTACGCGGGAAATTTCATCGAGCGTGGTGACGCCCTCAAGCACCCGGCGCACCGCGTCTTCAACGATCGGTCGAAAGCCGCTCGCCAGTGCCGCGCTTCGTATTTCACGGGCAGTAGCTCGCCGCGCGATCAGATCATCCAGATCACCGTTAATTTTCAATATTTCCATGATCGCCAGACGTCCTTTATATCCCTGATGATCACATTGAGTACATCCGGCGGCCCGGTAAATCGTAACCGGCGTTTCACTCCCTTCCAAACCCAACAAGATTCGCTCCATCTCGTCGACCTGAAATTTTTCTTTACAATGCGGGCACAGTTTGCGTATCAGTCTTTGCGCGACTACACCGATAATATTACCCGCCATCAGATCAGGCAAGATACCGATATCAAGCAAGCGGGGAATCGCCCCCACCGCAGAATTTGTATGCAAGGTGGAATAGACCTGATGTCCTGTCATAGCCGCACTAAACGCCATTTCAGCCGTCTCAGAATCGCGAATTTCGCCCACCAAAATGATGTCGGGATCTTGCCGCATCATTGATCGGATACCGCTGGCAAAACCCATCTTTGCGGATTCATTCACTGAGGTCTGGCGTATCATCGTCATCGGGTATTCCACTGGATCTTCCAGCGTCATAATATTGACCGACTCAGTATTGACATGATTCAGGATCGAATACAAAGTCGTGGTCTTACCACTACCAGTCGGACCGGTTACCAGGATGATCCCTTCAGGCCGGGCAATCATCAGCTTAAGCAACATCAGGTCGTGATCTTCCAGTCCCAGATTGTCTAGCGGCACCAGGCTTTTTTGACGATCAAGAATCCGCAGAACAAAGTTTTCGCCGTGGGTGGTTGGCTGTGCAGCCGCACGAAAATCAATTTGCCGCCCCGAGAAATTAATTGCAATCCGGCCATCCTGCGGCGTGCGCGTTTCGGCAATATTCATATTACTCATGACCTTAAGTCGGACTACCATCGCTGGCCAATAGGTCTTATGCAAGCTGCGGATCTGGCGCAATATACCATCGATCCGATAACGAATACGCAGGAAAAACTCTTCTGGTTCAAAGTGAATATCGGAGGCATTTTTCTGCACCGCATCGGCGAGTATCGCATCCATTAAACGCACTAAGGGCTGACTGTATTCATTGGAAACCGACTGCAAACTTTTATAATTAATCTCGCCAGTTTCAATCTCTTGCAAAATGCCGTCAATAGATAATTCCAAACCATAATATTGGTCAATCGCTTTGACAATTTCTGATTCACTGGCCAACATCGGCTTGACGCTGATCTCTTTGCCGAGCATCGCTTGAATCTGATCGATAGCGACAATATTTGCGGTATCGGCCATCGCCAACATTAAATTCTTCTGGTTTTTATCGTACACCATAGGAAATACGTGATAGCGCTTGGCAATATCCTTAGAGATCAGTTTGATCGCATTGGCGTCTGCAATAATGCTGGTCAGGTCAGTGCTTTGTTGATTGAGATTCTCACTCAAGGCTTCGCGCACCGTTGCATCTGTCACGAAGCCGAGCGAAATCAATAATTTACCCAGCGGCATTCCATTACTTTTTTGCTCGATCAAAGCAATGCGTAATTGATCCTCACTGATGACACCTTTTTGTATCAGCAGCTTGCCTAGGGGAAGTTTTGGTTTTTCTGCCATGGAGCTATGCCTGTTACTTTTAATTGTTTTTGATAAATTTTGATGAAATTTGATGAGCTCCGAAAGCAAAAAGCCGAGCCTTTTTCACACCTCGATTGCTTCACTGTTGCGTAATTGCTTCTAGCTCGTTGATGCGTTTTTGCACCTCACTACGACTAAAATTTCCTGAACTGTTTTGCCCTAAAGTCAGAGCACGCTGGTAGTACTCGCGCGCAAGCTTCACTTGATTTAACTTATCCAGGCTAACTGCTAAATTGAAAGCGTAATCGGCACTACCTGGCGTGGCTGTATATGCCCTGAAATAAATTTGTTGCGCATCAGACCAACGCGATTGTTGCGCATATAAATTCCCCAACGCAAACAAGACTGCACCCGCTTGTGGATTTTGACTTAATGATTTTTTCAAGCGACTTTCGCTTTGAACCGGATCACCTTGCTGCAGGCTAGTTAAACCGGCAATTGCATCTGGATCACTGGGATCGAGTTCCAATAGCCTTCCATAAAACGCCCCGGCTTGTTCCGCTTGTCGCTGATTGAGTGCGATCGCCGCCATGCCGAGCAAGGCATCGCGATTATTTGGCTCTTGCTGCAAGACTTTTTGATACTGTGATTTGGCAGCGGCCGCATCTCCGGCAATGAAAGATTGGTATGCGCTGCTAAGACCTGGGTTGACTTGATTGCCGCTACTATTGCGCCGGATCTGAATCGCGTTGCTATCTTCGATCGGGGTTGCCGGAGACGTCCTGACTTTGGGTGATACGGCAGCCGCGTTAGCTGATGCCGCAGCTTCAGATCCCGTATTTGATGCGTTTGCGTTAAATTTTACCCCGGACGACACTGGTGCCTGATTCGACTGTGGTGCAGAATTTTGCTGTGCTGCGGTCGTTCCGCTTGCGCTGCGTAAAGCTTCTGTTGCCGAATTTATCGCTGATGCCTGGCTTGCAACCGATGTTGATGCGATCACAGGGCTCTCGCCATTTACGTCTATTTTTGCCGCCACACTAGGATCTGGCGCTAGCACTGCGGTTGTTGCAGGTAACGGAGGAGGCGTGCGTAGTATTGTGCTATTTAATCCAACATTCATGTTTTGCCAGTACAGATAGGCAAATACCGCCACCGCTAGTAAACATAGCGAAGCGTAAATGCCGATTCTTACCCTGCGCTGATTTCCTTGGGCGACTTTTGAAGAGAAGACTGATTTTGCTTTTTTCTGTTCGGACAACAAAACTTTTTCTGCCTGTTCAGCTATTTGTTTTTGCTCCACGCCCATTCTGGGCATTTCTGGGCGGCTGATATTTTTTTGTTCGCCTGCATTGGGCTCCGCGCTGGCACTAGTTACGCTTACCGGATCTGATCCAGGTGTATTGTCTGCGTTGGCAGTATCAAAACTCGTTGGAGAGACTGCGCGATGTGGAACGACGTCGTCCTGAAACAAAGTATTACGTGAAGCTTCTGGAGGCGATTCAACAACAAGGACGGCATCTCCAACTTCTTGTGTCAAATCTGCTTCAGCGAAAACAGCTTCAGCGGGCTTTTCTTCCAGTTGCGGTGAAAGTGTCAACAGCGAGGCCGCGGGCTCTATGTTTGTTTGTTCAGGTATCAATTTTTCATTGCCAACTATTTCTGTCGTGACCGCCATCTCTTTGGGCGACAAAGTAAGCACCTCATCAGAAGGCAACGCACTTTGTTTTTGCTTGATCTGCTCGGCTTTCTTCAGAGCCTGCATCAGCAAACTCATGGTGTGCCTGCCTTATCATTGATCACGTTGGTAGAAGGAACTGCAGCAGGTTCGGTGTAGGGTGAATTATTGAGGGGTGCATCATTCGGCAATAGATAGCGATAGTTTTTATATTCGCCTTCCATACTGGCATCCTTAACAACGATCGGGCGCATAAAAATCACCAACTCGGATTTGTTGGTGGTTTCATTACGATAACTCAAAGCGTTACCAAGTAGAGGAATTTGGTTAATGCCCGGTACAGCATCTTTCAGGTTGTTAATCGTATCCTGCATCAATCCACCCATGACTGCGATCTGACCGCTACTCACCTTCAAGATCGATTCCATTTCCCTGGTCTGAATAACAGGCACATTACTGACCACTGGCACCACTGCTTGCGCCAGCGCCGGATTTGGATCTTGTACATAGCCGATAATGCGTGAAATACTTGGCCTAACATTAATAGTCACTTCATCGTTATCCGAAATTTGTGGCGTGACGCTCATCACAAAACCGACTGGCACTGTATTCAAACTCGAGGTGTAGGTGGTGACAGCCGGCGTACCGACAGATGCCTGCTGGGTGGTCGCAGTAATGGTGAAATATACGCGGTTATCAACCACTTTCAACAGCGCAGTTTGATTGTTGAGAACACTAATTTTCGGGCTGGATAATACCTTGACCTTACCAAAAGACTCAAGCAACTGAATGGTCAGCGCAAGGTTTCCTAGACTCGTGAGTGGCTTCAAATAACTTAAATTTAATATCCCCTGACTGACACCAGGAAGCACCCCGGAAGGCAATGCAGTTCCGCCGACTTGTCCAAGTGATAAGCTAGGTCCCTGGGTGGAACTAGTGCGCAGCGAAGACCAGTTAATGCCTTGCTGATATTGATCGCTCAATTGCACCTCAATCACCGTGGCCTCAATCAATACCTGACGTTTAGCACTGGACATCACTAGATCTAGAAACTCTTGAATTTTTTCATGTTGACGCCCGGTTGCACGTACTGCAATCAAGCCAGTTTCTGGATTCGCAATGACCGAAGCGGCTTCGCGGTAAGTGGTCGTACGAGTGGCAACGACTGGCGGTGTAGCGGCATTTGCACCAGCGCTCGCAACAGGAGTTGCTGCCACTGCTGCTATCGGGGCTGTTTGCGTACTGTCCGACAAAAGCTTGTCAGTTTCACGCAGCGTATCTTTAATATTTTCGACCAACGTTGCCCAAAACCGGTTGTTTGACTTATTGGAAACTGAAGTCGTGGAGTTGTTATCCCCCGCGCCACCACCACCGCCTGCAGTCGCACCAGTAGTCGATATTTGTGTCGCAATACTTACCGTGCTGCTGGTGTCGCGCGATACGTTAACATAGTCAATTTTATAGTTCCGCAAAAAAGGAACATCTGGCAGTACTACCAGATTCGGCCCATCCAACTCATAGCGCATGTCTACCTGTTTAGAGATGCGGGTGAGTAGTTGTGGCAAAGTTTGATCAAGTGCATTGAGCGTTACTTCACCTTCTATGCCGGGATGAATATCGACGTTTAATTTAGCATCGCGTGCCAATGCAAACAGCAGTGATTGCACTTTGACTTTGTAGACACTAACGCTATACGTTTCAACTTTAGGTGTCGGTTTGGGCGGACTAAGCGACACACTTTGGCGCACAGGTTCGGGGATATTGCCGGTAGGTCTGCTCACTTGGTTGATGTGGCTGGTTGACGGCGCAACAGGGTTTGTCCCGCAGGCCAACAGCAAAGTACAACAAAAAAGAATATTGGCGAGTTTAATCATCGATATATGCGGCTATCACTTTAGTTGAATTGCTTAAAATAAGTCGTTTGTCAGCCTAAATCCAGCATGGATGCAGGCTAGATCTTTTGTTACATTTCTTGGGCTATATTTATGTTTATTTGACGCCAAGAAGAAAATAACCCTTAAGAACAACATTATGACTAATTCTAAGCGAGAATTAGTCATAAGCGCGTCATTTACGCTGGCATTGCCACATTACGCCCAAAAAGATAACACAACACAGCCAACTCCTTCCATCTCATGGTTGTTTGGGCCACAAATCCTCACTATGGGAACGTTGTATTTCTAGGCGCAATCCACCGATGGTGCGCAATTGGCCACGATAATTCCACTTATGTTCTAACTCAATCCGATTCTGCAATACCTCATCACGCGAGCCAAAACTAGAATACACAATGCCGAAACGTGAGATTCCCCCAATCCGGGTGGGATACAGATGTAGTTGTTCGATACCGACTTCGCTGCCGACTTTTGTCAAAAACTGTTCGATTTTAGTGCGATTATCTGCATTAATTAAAGCGAGTTGCACGGTGTAATGGTCTTGCGGTGTATCGCGTAACCAGTTTTTAGACACATCGACCCGCTGTTGAAATATATTGCTAACTAACTGCAGTTCGGGCGCGACTTCAGCTGTCTCCGCAAGCTTTTGCACTGCCACATTAGTTAGGTCTGGACTAAGTTCAACAGAATTTTTGGTCGTGTTAACTAAAGGTGGTACAACAACTGCCAAAGGAAGCGTTGCCGCAACCACCTTAGTCGATGGAGTAACTGGCAAGGTCTGTGCTGCCGAGCTTGGTAAAGTAGCGCTCACCTTAGCTAGTGACGCAACAATCATGGCGGTCGATGCACTTGCTTGCGGCGTTGCATGTTGCGGAGCACGCGAGGCTACATCACTCTGAAAATAAGTTCTCCATCCAATATCGGCAGCAATGACCAGAGCGACTGACAAGGCCAAACCAAGCACCAAGTGTTTATGTGGGTAGGATGAACTCGTTGTGGAAAATTCACTATCTCGTATCGCCTCCTTCACATGCTTAACCTGTATCGAATGGGTGTTATCAGCAAAGGCGGCCAACAACGCTTTATCTGCAAGAATATTGATGCGCCGCACAATTCCTTCTGAGACGGACGAAAGCAGTTTAATCGCGCCTTTACTGAAGATGTCGGGGCCGTGATAACCTGCGGCACG
>JANYFV010000265.1 GCA_025359635.1 Undibacterium sp.
TCATGCATGTAACCAAAACCCCAGTCTGCAAAATTAAGTTCATAACCAATTTCGGCACGGCGGCACTGCTGATCAAGATTAAACAAACCGCAGCTACCGAGAAATTTGCCATCGCTGCGTCGCTGTATACCTAAACGGATATAGTCTCCATCTGCCATCGCTTTCTGATCACGCTCTATCAGCGCCTGCGCTAATGCTATAGATTGCCATGGCGTAGAGCTGTGATAACGCATTACCTGTGGGTCTGAACGTAACTCATACAAATCGGGCGCATCTGCTTGCGTGAGCGGTCGCAGCAGTAAACGCTCTGTGTGAAGATTGATTTGTGCGAAAGTAGTAGTCGGCATGATGCTTGAGTTTACAATCAGAGGTCAATATTACACTAACGATTAAATCCAGATTTTTACAAAGCTCACACAGCAAGTATTTTTATCGTTCTCGTACAGGCGGGAACACTTGGCCATTCAAGTACGCAGCATGGTTGTCTTGACGCTACGCGTGTTGCACGAGCTGGATTCCCGCCTGCGCGGGAATGACGTTATTGGACATTTTTAGCTTAGTAAAAATCAGAAAATTAATTCACCGGCACCTCGTCCAAATCCAAAGTTTTCACACCACTTCCACCCTCGCCTTGATACTCACTATAACTCCATTTGCCATCAACATTCACGACGTTCTCTGGAACCTCGCGCTGCATTTCTGCTTTACCTGACAAGGCCTGGCGCATGCTGTCTATCCAGATTGGTAACGCTAATGTCGCACCGAATTCTCTGCCGCCCAGGGATTTGGGATCGTCGTAACCCATCCAAGCCACGGCAACGATGTTGCTAGCGTAACCTGCGAACCAGCCATCGACGGCTTCGCTGGAGGTGCCTGTCTTGCCTGCCAGATCGTGTCTGCCAAGTTTTGGGCTAGCCGCCGCACCGGTGCCGGATCTTGTTACTTCGCGTAGCATGCTATCCACGATGAAGGCATTGCGGCTATCGATGACACGTGATTCCTCTTGCGCGATTGCCGGCGCTTTTGCTTCGAACATTAACTTGCCGCGGGCATCGGTGACTTTTTGTATCAGCCAAGGATTAATCTGAAAACCGCCGTTGGCAAATACAGCGTAGCCTGCCGCGAGTTGCACCGGAGTGACGGCTCCAGTCCCCAAAGCCAGCGTCAGATTGACGGGCTGTTTTGCGCCATCAAAACCGAAGCGCGGCAAATAGTCGCGTGCATATTTGGCACCGATCGCTCGTAAGATTCTGACCGAAACCACATTCTTGGATTGCGCCAGCGCAGTCTGCATGTTGATAGGGCCATCGTACTTGCCATCGTCGTTGCGCGGGTCCCATTGCAGGCTTTCTGTGGTGGTAGTTGAGAGCTGCACGTCGTTGATGATGGTGGTGGGAGAAAATCCTTTTTCCAGCGCGGCAGAATAGATAAAAGGCTTGATTGAAGAACCAGGCTGACGCCATGCGCTGGTGACGTGATTGAATTTTTTGCGATTGAAATCAAAGCCACCAACCAGGGCGCGATACGAGCCATCCTGTGCATTGAGCGAGACATACGCAGCATCGACTTCAGGCAATTGCGTGATGCTCCAATGTTCCTTATTGTCTTGCATCACGCGTATCAGGGCGCCCGGACGCAGCTTCAAATCTCGCCCCGCTTTGCCTTGCAGTGCATTCGAGGCGAAACGCAAGCCATCACCGGAAATTTGTATCGCTTCACCCGATGCGAGTTCCACCTTGACCGCTTTGGCCGTCACTTCAGTCACAACGGCAGGCATCAGCTTATCGTTGGCCGGATGTTTTTGCAGGAAGTCATCGATCGCTTCTTCGCGTGCATCTTCATCGGACGGCAACTCGATAAACGCTTCCGGGCCACGATAGCCATGCCTTTGGTCGTAAGCCATGACATTGCGCCGCACTGACTCGTAGGCGGCTTCCTGTTCGGCCTTGTTGATGGTGGTGTAGACCTTGATGCCCATGGTGTAACTGGCTTCTTTATATTGCTCAAAAATGTTTTGTCTGACCATTTCTGCGACGAAGGCAGCGTGCGATTCAAATTGCAGCGAGCTGTTGATATGCAGTTGTTCTTTGCTGGCCTGCGCAAATTGCGCCTCAGTGATGTGTCCTTGTTTCAACATACTTTTAAGCACCAGAATTTGTCTTTTCTTAGCACTTTGAAAGTTGACTACAGGATTGTGTCTAGCCGGATTTTGCGGCACACCCGCCAGCATCGCGGCTTCTGCAATCGATAGCTCCGTTAGTGATTTACCGAAATAGGTACGCGCTGCGCTAGAGAAACCATGGGTCCTTTGACCAAGATAAATCTGGTTCATGTACAACTCTAAAATCTGATCCTTACTTAGGGCAGACTCGATGCGATACGCCAGCATGGTTTGTTTCAGCTTGCGCGAGATCGTGCGTTCGCGTGTAAGGTAGAAACTATTTGCCACCTGCATAGTAAGGGTTGAAGCTCCCTGTTTGACGCCGCCGCTGATATCAGACCATGCCGAACGTGCGACACCAATAAAATCCACTCCGCCATGCTCATAAAAACGCGAGTCTTCTATCGATAGCAAAGCGTTTTTCAAAACGACGGGGATTTTTTCGATAGGAACAAAATCTCGATGCTCCTCGCCAAATTCACCGATCAAGGCATTATCAGCTGTGTAAATGCGCAAAGGGATTTTAGGCTTGTAGTCAGTGACTGCATCCAAATCGGGCAAATCCGGCGCCAACACCAGAAAGACGTAAGCGAGGACAGCGCCACATGCAAGAGCGAAGAAGGCGGCGAGGCTGAGTATCCATTTCATTTTGATTGAGCTCTTAATGATAATTTTTTATTTAATTTAGAGGAAACGACACCTCCAGAAATTCAATTTTCGGGATGCAGGCCAAGGCATAAAACGTAGCAATACGTCAGTATTGCGAGGCTTTGCAGCGAAGGTATGCGCCCGAAAATTGGATTGATGGTGGTGGCCATAAGCTTAATCCTCTAACGCCTGCAACAAATAGAGTTTTTGGTAAATACCCTGATCCAGTACCATAAGTTCTGCATGGCTGCCCTGTTCAGTGAGCTTGCCGTGATTTAATACAATAATGCTGTCAGCATCGCGGATGGTCGAAAGGCGGTGGGCAATCGCGACTATGGTGACTTTGCCACGCAAATCACTTAACGCGGTTTGCACGATTTGCTCGGTCTCGCTATCGATATGCGAAGTGGCTTCATCCAGAAACAAAATGCGCGGCTTGCCGGCCAAAGCGCGGGCAATCGCGATCAGTTGTTTTTGCCCGGTTGACAGCCGTGCGCCGCCTTCGCCCAACGGTGTGTCGTAGCCGTGTTCCAGCTGCAAGATAAACTCATGCACGCGTGCCGCTTGTGCTGCCGCGATAATATCGGTCTCGCTGATAGCGCGCCCCATGGCGATATTTTCCCGCGCGTTGGCAGCGAGCAGAAATGGTTCTTGCGGTACCAGACCGACACTGGCGCGGAAATGCTCATCGCTAAAATGCGATAAAGGGATGCCGTCGATTTCTATGCGACCAGATTGCGTAGTATAGAAGCGCAACAGCAAACTCAACAATGTCGATTTGCCGCTGCCGGTATGGCCGACTACACCATAAAAACTACCTGCAGGAATATGCAGATTGATGTCATGCAAGACCGGGTATGCGGCATCATAACCAAAACCCAGATGTTGCAAACGTAAATCGCCTGACTTAATTTCTGCATCAGTTTGCTTTGACGTTGCCACTACTTCATTGAGCAAAGTATTCACGCGTGCGGCCGACACCACCGCTTGCTGTATCTGGCCAAACTGTAGCGTGATCTGTATCAAAGGATCGACCACGCGGGCAATATAGCTGACAAAGGCATACAGGATACCGACTTCAACCCCAGAGAAACTGCGCTGGCTGAAAACGAAAATCACCAGCACCAACAACAGGGAATTGAGCAGATCCAGCGCAGGCCTGAGCAGCCATGCATTCGCGCGCAGCTCGTCGAGGCGCGCCAGATAATGCTGTTGGTTAGTCTTGCTGAAACGTTCGCCAAAACCCGCCTCAGCATTGCAGGCTTGCAGCGCGCTCATGCCATTGATGCTCTCTGCCACCTGGGCATTGAGTTCGCTACGTAATTGTCTGGCACGGCTGACAGCAGGCGCACTCCAGCGCTGGTAGAACCAAACGATGATCACGACGGCAGGGATCAGCATCAGGACGATCAACATCAAATGCCAATCCAGCCACGCCATCGCCGCCAGTGCACCGATCACGACGATGGAACTGTCTAGCATCACGAACAGGACTTGCACGTATAAATTTTTCACCGACTCGGTATCGTTGGTGACGCGGCTGACCAACTGCCCGGTAATCGCCTTATCAAAAAACGCCATCGGCAAGCGCAAGACATGGCCATACACTTGTTCGCGCAAGCGGCGCACCGAACGCATTGCGACGCCAGCTAGGCGTGTCAGCTGCAAATAGCGCAGCCAAGTGGCGTACCATCCGGTGATTACATACACAACTAACAATCCGGCGACCACAATGCCATCCATCTGATGCGGCAGCAGATAGCGGTCGATAAAGGCTTTGCCCAGCAAGGGGCCGAGCGCTTCCAGGCCGGCGGCTAAAAACAAAAATACTATACCAAGAACTACATGGCGCTTTTCTGGCTGTGCGGCTTGCATCAGCAATTGCAGCGCCAGTTTCTTTTCTGATGTGCCGGTTTTTTTTGTTACTGTATTTGATTCAGGCTGCATCGAGACTCGCCTCCAATTGTTGGTAGCGCCATTGGCTGGCATACCAGCCGTCATGCGCCAGCAAGGCGGCATGAGTGCCTTGTTCTATGATTTTTCCTGCGCGCAAAACGATGATCTGGTCAGCTTCCGCCACGGCACTTAAGCGATGACTGACAATGATCGCGCTGCGTTCCGGATGCTGCTCACGCAACTCGGACAAATGTTGCAAGATGCGCGTCTCGGTATCGGTATCGACCGCAGACAAGGCATCGTCGAGCAAGAGCAAGGGGCTATCCGTGAGTAAGGCGCGGGCGATTGCCACGCGTTGGCGCTGGCCACCAGACAGCGTCACGCCGCGCTCGCCGACTGGCGTGTCGTAGCCCTGCGGAAAACGCAGAATGTCTTCGTGTATCGCCGCCAGCTCCGCCGCATGCATAACTTGCTTCAGCGTGGCTTGCGGGTTGCTCAAGGCGATATTGCTGGCGATTGTGGCAGAAAACAAAAACGGCTCTTGCGCCACCCAATTAACGGCGCTGCGCAGCTTGTGCAGCGAGTAATCTGACAAGGCATATTCGCCCCATTGCAGTCGACCTTGCTGCGCCTCAAACTGGCGCAAGATCAAGCGCACTACGCTGGATTTTCCCGCGCCGGTCGGGCCGACTATACCCAATGTCTGGCCGGCGGCTAAAGTAATCGAGACATGATCCAAGGCTGGCTTTTGCTGTCCCGCATAAGTGAAGCTCACCCCTTCCAGTTTTAAAGTGCCGGATGGAAGCTGAAGATTTCTCCCTTCGTCTTTGATCGTCAATTCTTCGGATAACACGGGCTGCAAACGCCCCCAGGCGGCTTTACCTCGCTCCAGCAATGACAACACCCAACCGGCAGCAAACATCGGCCAAATCAGCTGCCCCAGGTACATGGTAAAACTGGTCAACACACCTATCGTCATTTCGCCATGCCAGACCAGATAACCGCCAACGGCCAAATTCAGCGCGCCAGATGCGGTCAAAGCGATACCGACTGCTGGCTCGTAGGCCGCCTCCCAGCGCTGTGCCGAGAGGCTGGCCGCAGATGCATGCTCTGCCAACTCGGCAAACTGCGCGGCGCTGCGTTGTTCCAGCCCTAAGGCACGCAAAGTACGCACGCCCGACAAAGTTTCTTGCACCTGATCATTTAGCTGGCTAAACCGATGCAGCGAATCACGCGAGGCGTAATGTACGTGATGCGTAATATTTTTAAACGCCCAAGCCATGAACGGAAACGGCAACAAAGCCGCCAGCGCCAAACGCCAATCCACACCCAGCAGCATCATGCTGATGACCAGCACAAAGGTCATGAATCCATCAAAACCGGCCAGCATCGCCTCGCCTGAAGCCAGCTCTATCGCATCGGCGTCATTGGTGCCCAGCGCCATGAGATCACCGGTACGCTGCTGCTGAAAAAAGCCCGGGCCTTGCAGACTTAAACGTTGATATAAGCGCGTGCGCAATTGCACGCCGAGTTGATATGACGCAGCAAACAACTGCAGACGCCAGCCGACACGCAGAAAATATATCGCCACGCCCATCAGCACCAACGTACCCAGTTCCAGCAACAGCGCCCTGTCATCGAATTGATGCGCAATCATGGCGTCAATCACCTTGCCTACCTTGCGCGGAATCAGCACGGTCAAGATCGCCACCGACAACAGCATGACAGCGGCAGCCACATACTGACGCCAGTGCTGGCGGATGAATTGAATCAGGAGTTGGTACAGGGTCATAGCTATCTCGGTTGTGTCGGGTGTAGCATGCAAGTTGGTGCGCGCAGGTACCCTACAGCACTGATGTTAATTACAGAAAAATTTGTCTCAGTTTTTCATCGCCAGCCTAGGCGACGCAGGAACGTTACGTCTGATCCAGCCTTGCATATCTTGCCAGATCCGTAGCACCTCGGCATCGGGCGGCATTTGTGTGGCGTTCGGTAATTCTATAGTCACTACCGGAATGTCTTTGTGCAGGCCACTATAATTGCCCAGCGAACCCGGATACACGCCCACCCGGTTATACCAAAGACGGCCGAATCGTTTTGGCGGAGTGACCGGGCCATCGAGATCAAGCACACCAAACGGAGCATGTACCGAGATGATGACATCGGGCTTGAATTTTTCTATGGTGTCGAAAACCCAGCGGCTTTCGGGTTCGGAAATTGGGGTTTTACCGGGATAGCGGCGTGGATCACTGCGCGTAATTCTGGCCCAATAGCGTGGCGCATCTTGTTGCCAGTTAGGGGTAGGGAAATTACGATTCAGATCAATACCGCGGGCGTTCACGCGTTTAGGTTTAGTGGCGAGCAGGCCATCCGGATTGACAATAGGCGCTACCTTCCAGGCAAACTCTTGCACTCCAGTTTTTTGCATCATCGCCATCCACTTAAACACTACCGCAGAAGCGGTTTGTTCGTCACCATGGATGCCACCGATCAGCAATATTCGTGGCACTTGTTTAGCTCTTGGATCAGATGAAAAATCTTTTTCCAGAATAGGAAAACCGTTGAATGAAAGCGCACCTGTTGGAACAAGTTCGCTTTTTTGACATTCGGTTTTAGAGACTTTTGGCAAGCGTGCGGACAATGGCGTACACCAATCTGCCACTAAAATTTGACGCTCTTTTGCATCTCTCAGCTCGGCACAAAATGCTTGCAGCGGTGCGATCAACATTAATCCTGATAGCACCGCCTGCACGACAGCAATGGTATTTCTTGTTACCTTAAACCACCGCATCGTATTCCTAAAATTTACAGCCCAGCCGCAGCGCGCAAAAGCGTGACCTTGTCGGTACGTTCCCATGTGAACTCGGGTTCTTCGCGACCAAAGTGACCATACGCAGCTGTCTTTGCATAAATCGGACGTAGCAAATCGAGCATTTGAATAATGCCTTTTGGACGTAAATCAAAATACTCATTCACCAAGGCTGCCAATTGCTCATCAGGGATCACACCGGTGCCTTCGGTATAGACAGTCACGTTCATTGGGCGCGCCACGCCAATCGCGTAAGCAACCTGGATTTGACATTGTTTAGCGAGGCCAGCAGCAACAATATTTTTCGCTACATAACGCGCCGCATATGCTGCAGAACGATCTACTTTTGTAGGGTCTTTACCAGAAAAAGCACCACCACCGTGCGGGCAGGCACCGCCGTAAGTATCGACAATAATTTTACGGCCGGTGAGACCGCAATCACCCTGTGGACCGCCGATAACAAAACGACCGGTAGGATTGATCAGGAACTTAGTATTTTTCAACATTTCTGGCGGCAATACAGGGCGAATGATGTCTTCGATCACCGCATCAATAAAGGATTGCTTCATGTGCTTGCCATCGCTTTGATCCGGGCTGTGTTGGGTCGACAAGACAACGGTATCGATACTGTGTGGTTTGCCATCGACATAACGCATGGTGACCTGACTCTTGGCATCAGGACGCAGGAAAGGCAAGCGGCCATCTTTACGCAATTGTGCCTGGCGTTCCACCAGACGGTGCGCATAATAGATCGGCGCTGGCATGAGTTCTGGTGTCTCATCGCAAGCGTAACCAAACATCAGACCTTGGTCTCCGGCACCGATGTTGAGATGATCATCAGAAGCATGGTCTACGCCTTGCGCGATGTCGTTCGATTGCTTGTCGTAGGCGACCAGTACTGCACAGCCCTTGTAGTCAATACCGTACTCGGTATTGTCGTAGCCGATACGCTTGATGGTATCACGTGCAACCTGTATGTAATCGACATTGGCATTAGTGGTAATCTCGCCAGCCAAAACAACTAAACCAGTATTCACTAAAGTTTCAGCAGCGACACGTGAACGTGGATCTTGCTCGTAGATTGCATCGAGGATAGCATCCGAAATTTGATCGGCCACCTTATCTGGGTGCCCTTCAGAAACGGATTCTGAGGTGAAAAGAAAATCATTTGACATAATAGGTTCCTAACTTATATTTAAACTGAGATATTGACGATTTCAACACTGTCGCAGTCTAAAAAATGAACCTGCGACGCTTTAGCGAAATTTATTACCCGCCTCGCAAGTTGTCTGTTAACTCGGCGGGGGCAGCTCGCGAAATTATCAACGAACGACCAATATGTGATATTTTACGCCTCTTATTCTGGCCGTGTCGAATGCCCCTGGGTTCTTTTGATTTTTTCTTAATTTTTTTCCTAACTTTTTCTAAAACTTGAGCTGCATCATGCTTGTCACTTTGTTTCGTTTCTTGTCAATTTTTCCATTGCCATTTTTACATGCCACCGGCAGTGCTTTAGGCTGGCTGGTGTATTTATTTTCCGGCTCCTATCGTCGACGTTTGAAAGAAAATATCACTCGGGCTGGATTTGGCGCTCATCTCAAGCCCGCCATTCGCGAAGCCGGAAAAAATATTATGGAATTACCCTTCATCTGGTGCGCAAAACCAAGCCGTGTTTTAAGCACTGCCAAAGTGGAAAATTGGGATTTAGTACAGGCTGCATTGGAGGCAAAAAAAGGCATCATCTTTTTGACGCCTCATCTTGGATGTTTTGAAATTGTTGCGCAATCAATTGCGGTCAGAACCCGTTTAACCGTTTTATATCGCCCACCTCGAAACGATGCACTCAAACCACTCATCGAAGGTGCACGTGCACGTGACAATTTATTGTTAGCACCAGCCAATTTATCCGGTGTCAGAACCATGGCGAAAGCGTTAAAAAAGGGCGAAGCAATCGGCTTACTGCCAGATCAGGTACCGCAGCAAGGAGAAGGTGTTTGGGCCAGATTTTTCGACAAACCCGCTTACACGATGACCTTGTCTGCAAAATTACAAACCATGACAGACGCACCCATCATCCTCACGTATGCAGAACGCTTACCTTTTGGACGCGGATACATAGTACGTTTTGTCGCTTTCGACAACGAATTAGTTGGCGATGCAGCGCAGCAGGCAAGCGCGATTAATGCAGCAATGGAAAGTTTAATCGGCCGTTGCCCATCACAATATTTTTGGAGCTACAACCGCTACAAAAAGCCCGAGGGTGTCACCGCTCCGGAACAGGAAACCGCATGAGATTATTACTTGCCTTTATGTGGTTGATGCACTGGCTACCCTTGCCTGTTCTGGGTCGCGTTGGCGAAGGCTTCGGTAGCTTACTGTTTCGCTTATTAAGGTCGCGGCGCCACATCACTATGATCAATTTAAGGCTATGTTTACCGCTACTAAGCGAGCAAGAAAGATTGACAATCGCCAAGCGGCATTTTCAAGTGTATGCGCGCAGTGTCTTGGAACGCGGAATACTTTGGTGGGGTTCTGAAAGCCGCCTCAGAAAGCTAATTCAGGTCGAACCGGCAGTCCCGGTGGATGCCATACAATCGGGCCCCGTGATTTTGCTTTGTCCGCATTTTGTTAGTCTTGATGTAGCGGGCGTGGCGGTCATGCTGGAAACTTCACTGTGTTCTATCTATACAAATCAAAGAAGCAAAGTGTTTGATCAGGCTTTGCGTAAAGGACGTTCGCGTTTTCGTCCGGTGAAGCTTTTTTCACGTTCTGAAGGTGTAAAACCTATCATCCGCGCGATGCGCGAACATCTGCCATTTTTCATGTTACCGGATATGGATTTTGGCGCCAAGGATGCTGAATTTATCCCTTTCTTTGGCGTACCCGCAGCAACCCTGACCGCAGCACCTAGAATAGCGGCCAGCACCGGTGCCAAGGTAATACCCGTGATTGCCACCATGCTGCCAAATTATCAGGGCTGGAAAGTTGCCTTTCATGCGCCTTGGGAGAATTATCCTGGCGACGATATGGGCGCCGCCACGCTCTTCATGAATAGCTATATAGAAAAAGAAATTTTAAAAACACCGGCAGAATATTTCTGGAGCCACCGGCGTTTTAAAACTAGACCTCAGGGTGAGGTTAGCGTGTATTGAGCCTTTGTGCTAGGCAAGCAATTCGACTTCGCCAGACAACAAAGTGTTTGCCGGCAGCACCTCAAGGTCTTTCAGCTTTTCATATAAAGGTGTGAAATCTGGAGCCGTGCCATCGAATAATTCTTGATAGCTATCAATCGCAAAATAGGTTTCCTGATACGAATCAATTTTGTATAAGGTGCGCAGGCAACGCTCTATATTCAGATGGATATGGCGTGAACCGGTACCGGGTTTCAAGCAGTACTCCACCTCACCGCCAGACGATAAAATGCCAGCGCCATAAATCCGCAAACCTTGTGGGGTGTTGATCAGACCAAACTCTACCGTGTACCAATACAACCGCGCCAGGTTATCCAATCCACCTAGCTGCATGGCCTTTAGACCACCCTGGCCGTAACGTTGCATATAGTCGGCAAACACTGGATTAAACAGCAAGGGGACATGGCCAAAAAAATCATGGAAAACATCTGGCTCAACAATGTAATCAAACTCTGCAGGTGTGCGCAGCCAGACCGTTACCGGGAAACGACGATTCGCCAGATGATTGAAAAAAGCCAGCTCAGGAATCAAACCGGGGACGGCAACAATAGTCCAGCCAGTCGCCTTAAAAAGCTCACCTGAAGTATGGGTAAACTCTGGGATGCCATCAGCTGCATCCATCTGGTGTAATGCCTCGATAAATTCATCGCAAGCACGGCCAGGCAGCAAAGCCGCCTGACGTTGATACAGCTTGCGCCATAACTCGTGCTCGGCCTCGGTATACGCGGCCCAATCTTGCTGCACTACGTATTGCTCATCCGCATGCGCGTAATCACCGCGCAATGCGGCTCCGTCAGATTTTTCGGCAACGGTAGCCAAAAATTCGGCATTTAATTCGGCCTTTAAAACGGCAGCGACTTCCATCATATTGACTCCTTATCCATTTCTAAATCATTCGTGTCTAGGCGACGAGCGAAAGGCAGTGCTGTAGCACTGCGAAGCGAAAGCAACAACGACACGAGTGATTTAGAATTGAAATTATGCAGTTGCAGACTCATCTTTCAAAACTCCACGACGAATCTGATCTAACTCGATTGATTCAAACAAGGCGCGGAAATTGCCTTCGCCAAAACCCTGGTCGCCCTTACGTTGTATGACTTCGAAGAAGATCGGGCCGATCACGGTCGTAGTAAAAATCTGCAACAATAATTCACGCGAAGTTTCCGTGCTCTTACCATCCATCAAAATACGCAACTTACGCAATTCGTCAACGTTTTCACCATGACCCGGCAAACGACGGTCGATCAAATCGTAGTAAGTTTCTATGGTGTCCTGAAATACGATGCCATCCGCTTTCATGTCGACAATAGTTTTATAAATATTGTCAGTACCCATCGCGATATGCTGCACGCCTTCACCATGATACAGATCAAGATATTCAGAAATTTGCGATCTGTCGTCAGACGATTCATTGATAGGGATACGAATTTTTCCGCAAGGCGAAGTCATGGCTTTGGACTTCAAGCCAGTATGCTTGCCAGCGATATCGAAGTAACGCACTTCACGGAAATTAAACAAGGTTTCGTAATAATCGGCCCACTCCTTCATGCGGCCACGATGCACATTGTGCGTTAAGTGATCGATGTAAGTGAGGCCATTCCCGACGTGATTGGGATTAGCACCGGGGATGGCAACGAAGTCGGCATCATAAATACTGATATTGCCGATCGCGCCTGGCGCTTGGCCATCTTTACCCTGCCAGCGATCAACGAAATAGACTAAAGAATCGCCAATACCTTTAATCGCAGGAATATTCAGTTCCATCGGGCCAGTTTGATTATCAAAGCCCCAAGCACCCAACTCCAAGGCACGTTTGTAGGCAAAATTGGCATCCTTCACGCGCAGCGCAAAGGCGCACACGGATGGGCCATGCTTACGCGCAAAGCGCTGGGCAAATGAATCTGGCTCGGCGTTGATAATGAAGTTAACGCCGCCCTGACGATACAAAGTGACGTCCTTGGTACGATGCTTCGCAATCGCAGCAAACCCCATGCGCTCGAATAGCTCGCCTACTTCCTTAGGGTTGGGTGCCGCGTACTCGATAAACTCAAAGCCATCGGTACCCATCGGGTTTTCCCAGGTCTGCAAATCCATGTTTGTCTCCTTAGTAGAAAAATCGTTAAAAATATGCATCACTACATCAACACTTAGAAAAATCAGCGATTTTTTGACATAGATCAAGCTCTCAGTATAGTCCGCAGTGAGCGCCATTAAATTGCAAATCACCCCACACAAATCTTAATTTAAGCAATAATATGCCTTATAAGTTAATTATATTGGCATAAAATGACCGAAATTCCCTTGGATAAAATTGACCGCAAAATTCTTGCGATTTTGCAGGCAGACGGCAGGCTCACCAATCAGGAAGTCGCAGAACGGGTCAATCTCTCGCCATCCCCCTGCTTACGCCGCATCAAACGTCTGGAAGATTCAGGGGTAATTCGAAAATATGTTGCGCTATTGGAGCCAACAAAAATTGGCTTGGGTTTATTAGCCTATGTCAACGTCAGGCTTGAGAAGCACAATGACACGCCGGGCAAAGGCACGCCGCGCTCACCGCGCAATGATTTCGCGGCATCGGTAGATCAATGGCCGGAAGTGGTGGCCTGTTACGCCATGACAGGGGAAATGGACTATTTGTTAAGGGTACACGTAGAAGACATGAATCACTTCTCGCGCTTCATGATGGAGACTTTATTACGCCACCCGGCGGTGCTGGATGTAAAATCGAGTTTTGCCTTGCAGCAGATAAAAGATACGACGGCTTTGCCGGTGGTGGGAAATCAGATCACATAAGTGTGACGCCAATGCATTCTTTCAACCTAGAAACGGCAGTTGGACGGACATGAGTGTGCATTTTTTCGGCTTTCTGGCTAGGCGTGACGAAGACGCAACCTTCACGTTGCTAGGAGGAGCAACAACGCCAGAGAGCCGAAAAAGTGTGCAATCATGTTCGTAGCATGCTCACCAAAACGGTGACCAGAATTCAAAACGAAAATCCCTAATGAATCAAACACGTAACAACTAT
>JANYFV010000280.1 GCA_025359635.1 Undibacterium sp.
GAAAAGCCGATGTTTGAGCCGCAGGCGAGTTTCGGATTTTCCCATTTTTTGACTTGCACAAACGGGAACCCGAAGGGCAGCGAATGCGGTCGCCTTCTTTTGCTTACGTTTTCTTGGCGAAGCAAGAAAAGTAAGTAGCCGCCGGTCTACCACCGGCCGGCAATCGAAAAGCGGCAAGGGAATTGAGTCATCTTAAATGGACGCTGCGTGTATGGTACAAACTGGATTCCCGCCTGCGCGGGAATGACGGACTAATTGGTACGGATTAAGCAGGACGGAATAATCCAAAATGTTGTAATCAAAACTTCAGAAAAGATCAGCACTATGAAAATAAAATCCTGTATTTCTCTCCTGCTGATCATCTGCGCACAAAACGCCCTGGCCGCGCAAGAACTCACCAGCCCAGACCAGCATATCAAACTCAAGTTTGACATCAGTCCAGAACACACCCTGAAATATTCCGTCTATCGCGATAACCAAGCCGTGATACTTTCATCCGATCTAGGCATGCAGTTAGAAGGCGCAGATTTTAAAAGTAACCTGCACATCAGCGCAGTATCCACCATTAAAAACGTCAGCGACAACTACACCATGCTGGTCGGCAAGCGCCGCCAGAATCACTACGCAGCGCATCAAAAAATTGTTTCATTGATCAATCCGCTAAAGCAAAAAATCGATATAGCGTTTCAGGTTTCCAACGATGGCGTGGCGTTTCGCTATCTTGTCACTGATCCTTCCATCAAGCATAAAAAACTCTTGCAAGAATCTAGCAGTTTTACCTTTGATGCCACCACCAAGGCATGGATGCAACCGATCGCAGTGGCGCAAACTGGCTGGAGCAATGTCAACCCTTCGTACGAAGAGCATTACCAGATGGACATACCGGTAGGCACGGTTTCCCCTTCAACTGCAGGCTGGGTTTTTCCGGCTTTTTTTAAGAGTAATGATGTCTGGGTAGCCTTGACCGAAGCGAATATGGACGGCAGTTTTCAAGCCTCGCGTTTGCAGGCAGAGTCGGCGAATGGCAGCTATAAAATTGGCGTACCGATGGCGGCCGAGGTTTTTCCTGACGGTGCCTTGATGGCAGAAAGCGACGGCAATCTGCTCTCGCCATGGCGCATCATTGCCATCGGCTCTTTGGCCGCCATCATGGATTCCAATTTAGGTAATGCTCTGGCAGCACCGGCGGTAAAAATGGATGCAGACTTTATCAAGCCTGGCCATGCATCGTGGAGCTGGGCACTGCTAAAAGACGACAACACCATCTACGATGTGCAAAAGAAGTTCATCGATTACGCAGCCGATATGCATTGGGATTACACCCTGATCGATGCCGATTGGGATAAGAAAATCGGCTATGACAAAGTCAAGGAATTAGTTGATTACGCCGCCACCAAACACATAGGCATTTTGCTTTGGTATAACTCATCCGGCAGCTGGAATAAAACCGAATACAGTCCTAAAAGCCAACTGCTGACGCATGAACAACGCAAGTTGGAATTCGCGCGTTTGCAAAAGATGGGCGTCAAAGGTATCAAGGTCGATTTCTTTGCCGGAGATGGCAAATCGATGATCGCGTATTACCTGGCGATTTTAAAAGACGCAGCAGAAGCGCGCTTGCTGGTGAACTTTCATGGTGCGACTTTGCCGCGCGGCTGGGCGCGCACGTACCCCAATCTGATGAGCATGGAAGCCGTCAAGGGCCTGGAATTTACTACCTTTGCGCAACCCGATGAAGATGCTGTGGCGACCCATGCAGCGATGCTGCCATTCGCCCGTAATCTGTATGACCCTATGGATTTCACGCCGATGGTATTTGGCGATATACCGAATATTAAACGCACGACAAAAAACGGTTTTGAGCTGGCGGAATCGGTCTTGTTTTTATCCGGCATCCAGCACTTCGCCGAGATACCGGAAGGCATGGCAACGGTGCCAGCCTATGTTAAAAAATTTCTGCAAGACTTGCCCCGCAACTGGGACGACAGCAAATTTGTCGCAGGATTCCCAGGCAAGTTTGTCGTGATTGCGCGCCGCTCTGGTGACAGGTGGTATGTCGCCGGTATCAATGCCGAAGACAGCGATAAAACACTGGAACTGGATTTATCTTTTATAAAAAATAAGAATGGCCAGATGATCAGCGATGGCGTGAACGAGCGATCCTTTGAACAGCAAGGAATCACCGCCAAAAAAATGACAACGATCAGCATCAAGACGCATGGCGGATTTGTGGCTGTGTTTCGATAAAAAACATAGGATTAGTCAGCAAGCTCAGATCCCAATTAACGTCATTCCCGCGCAGGCGGGAATCTAGTTCGTTCACCACGCGCAGTGTCAATATTTGGGACTTTCCTGTGGCGGACAGGCAAGGCGGTTCGAATCCCGCCTGCGCGGGAATGACGAGGATATTGTTTGCCTTAACTTGATAATTCAGCAGTGAAAAAAATTTAACAACACTAACGGAGACAAAAATGAACACGATTAAAAAAACTATTTTCGCCGTAAGCATACTGACCAGCAGCCTGGCGCTGGCAGCGCCCGCAGCCAACGACGTCAGCATCAGCATCGATGCCAAAAAACCTGGCCCTGTCATCAATAAAAACATTTACGGCCAATTTGCCGAGCATCTGGGCACCGGTATTTACGAAGGCATGTGGGTAGGGCCAGAATCGCCTATCCCGAACACCAAAGGCTGGCGCAATGACGTGATTGGTGCGCTAAAGAATATGCATGTGCCGCTGGTGCGCTGGCCGGGTGGTTGTTTTGCTGATGAATATCACTGGCGCGATGGCATCGGTGCGCGCGAGAGTCGTCCGGTAAAAATGAATACCAATTGGGGCAATGTTGAAGAGCGCAATGCGGTCGGCACACATGAATTTTTTGATCTCGCCGATCTGCTCGGTGCAGACACTTATGTCAACGGCAATCTGGGTTCCGGTACGGCGCAAGAAATGGCTGACTGGATGGAATATCTGACCGGCGATGGTAAATCAACGCTGGCAGAATTGCGCCGTAAAAATGGCCACGACAAACCCTTTAAAGTGACTTTTTTCGGCGTCGGCAATGAGGCCTGGGGTTGCGGCGGCAACATGACAGTGCAGCATTACACCAGTCTGTTTAATCAGTATTCCAGCTTCCTCAAAGCACCAAAAGATTATATGCCGAAGATCATTGCCACCGGTGGCCATGACGACGACACGACCTGGACTGATTACCTGACCAAAAATATTCACGGCCAATGGAACATGCGTTTTGACGGCATCAGTTTCCATTACTACACGCTACCTACCGGGGTTTGGGAAAAGAAAGGCGCGGCCACAGGCTTCAAGGAAGAAGAATGGATTTCCACGCTTAAAAACACGCTGCGCATGGAGTCATTGATTAATAATAATGTCGCCAAGATGGAGAAGAACGACCCGAAGAATACGGTAGCCTTCAATATCGATGAATGGGGTACATGGTACGACGTAGAGCCGGGCACCAATGCCGGTTTCCTATATCAGCAAAACAGCTTACGTGATGCCTTGGTGGCGGCACTCAATTTCAATATTTTTCATGCTCATGCAGAACGCGTGAAGATGACGAATATCGCCCAGATGGTCAACGTATTGCAGGCGATGATTTTGACCGAAAAAGACAAGATGTTGCTAACGCCGACTTACTATGCTTTCCAGATGTATGTGCCGTTTCAAAATGCGACATTTTTGCCTTTGACGATCAAAAATAATCCAACTTATAGCCTTGGTAAGAACAGTATCCCTGAAGTCAGCGCCTCTGCCGCCCGAGCGCTCGATGGCAAACTGTATTTGTCACTGGTGAATACCAATCCTAACAAGGAAGTTGAAGTCAGCGTGGATGTCGCCGGTGAAAATATCAAGACCTTAACTGGCCGTGTACTCACCGCCAAGGCCATGGATGCGCATAACACTTTTGCTAATCCGTTGGCGGTACAGCCCGCTGCATTTAATGCGGTGGCCGATAAAGGAAAATTAAAATTAAAAATCCCGGCGAAATCTGTGATTGTGGTGGCGGTGGAATAGATCAATTTCATCGTCATTCCCGCGCAGGCGGGAATCCAGCTCGTCCATCGCGCGTAGCGCCAATATTAGTGTGCTTCGCACGAAAATGGCTACTGGATTCCCGCCTACGCGGGAATGACGGTGAACAGGTACTGACATTTACACTTGAATAAATTGTTTTTTAACGAGAAAAATCATGTTCAATAAACAAATATTGCGCTCTATGGCCATCGCCGTAACTATGGCTCTGAGCGCATGTGGAGGTGGCAGCGCATATACCGCAGCCACACCAACGCCAGTCACGCCAACACCGGTGACGCCAACACCGGTGACGCCCGCGCCGACCGTTTCCATCACCTTCAATAACGTCTCGGTGCATGATCCCGCTGCCGTCAAAATTGGTAGCACTTACTATTCATTCGGCTCGCATCTGGCGGCGGCTAAAACTACCGATCTGATGAACTGGACCAAGATCGCCGACGGTGTGACGAACAGTAATTCTCTGTTTAATAATGTAGTGACGGCGCTGGCCGATACCTTCGCCTGGTCGACGGTAGTTGATCTGTGGCGGCCGTATGTGATACAGCTGGCAGACGGCAAGTTTTATATGTATTACGATTCCTGCCAAGGTAGCAGTCCCTTGTCTGCCATGGGTGTGGCGGTGGCCGATAAAATTGAGGGCCCTTACGTCAACAAGCAAATTATTTTGAAATCCGGCGGTAGTGTCGCGGGCTATAACGTCAACACGCAACCTAATGTAGTCGATCCGTATTTGTTTCACGATGCCAGCAATAAACTCTGGATGATTTATGGCTCTTACTCCGGCGGCATCTTCATCCTCGCGATGGACGAATCGACTGGCCTGCCGCTCGCCAATCAAGGTTACGGCAAGCATCTGATGGGCGGCAACAGCAGCACCATAGAAGGCTCCAGCGTGATCTACAGCCCGCAAAGCAAGTACTACTACATGTTGTTTACCTTCGGTGGTCTCGACGCTGCGGGCGGCTACAATATTCGCGCCGCACGCTCACTTAATCCGGATGGCCCTTATCTTGATGCCAAGGGTAAGGACATGAACGACGTCAAGGGAAGCTTCGCTTTCGATAACGCCAGCATCGCACCATATGCGCAAAAGCTGATGGGCAATTACCAATTTGCGCTGGCAACGGGCGAAACCGGCACCGCCCTCGGCTACGTCTCTCCCGGCGGCGCGACAGCGCTGTACGAAGCGGCCAGTAGCCAGTATTTTCTGGTGTTCCACACGCGCTTTCCTAACACTGGCGAGGCGCATGAAATCCGCGTGCATGAAATGTTTATCAATGCCGATGGCTGGCCAGTGGTGGCACCTTTCCGCTACGCGCCTTTAAGCAAGAGCGCCACTACCTTGGTCGCAGCCATCACCAGCACCGAAGCGCAAGGCAGCTACAAGATCGTCAACCACGGCAAAGACATTACGGCGACCATTAAAGCATCGCAAAATAGCAAGCTCAATGCAGACGGCACCATCTCCGGTGCGGTCACCGGTAGCTGGAAGCATAATGGCAGCAATAACATCACCATCACGTTAGACAGCGGCGGTGTATTTAGCGGGGTATTATCACGCCAATGGAATACCAATGCCGATAGTTTTGTCGTGACATTTACCGCGCAGTCTAGCGATGGTGTATCGATCTGGGGCGCGCGTACCGGAGGGTGATTGCAAAAATGCCCTCCCACGCTCGTCATTCCCGCGCAGGCGGGAATCCAGCAGCTATCTCGTGCAAAGCACGCTAATTTTGACGCTGCGCGTAGTGGAGAAACTAGATTCCCACCTGCGCTGGAATGACGAATTATGGCTATCACTGTCCGCTATATTCAGCAACTTAGGATCACAAAATGCAAGCATTCTTCCGCACCATTTTTTGTCTAATCAGCTTGGCACTGTCCATCCACAGTCAGGCTGCGCAAGTTAGCGTACATGACCCGGTGATGGCCAAAGAAGGCAATACTTATTACCTGTTCAGCACCGGCCCCGGCATTACTTTTTACAGTTCAAGCAATATGAAGGACTGGCAGCCGGAAGGGCGTATTTTTGCCGTTGAGCCGAGTTGGGCGCGCGCTGTCGCTCCGGGTTTTAATGACCATATCTGGGCACCGGATATTCAATTTCATCACGGTAAATACTATTTGTATTATTCCGTTTCCGGCTTCGGCAAGAACGCGTCCGGTATAGGCGTGACGATCAATAAAACTCTCAATCCACGCTCGCCCGATTACCGCTGGGAAGACCAGGGCTTAGTCTTGCAATCGGTGCCTGGGCGCGATGCCTGGAATGCGATCGACCCGAACATCATCACCGATAGCAAAGGAGCAGGCTGGATGTCTTTCGGCTCGTTCTGGAGCGGAATCAAACTTGTTAAACTCAATGACAACTGGACGCAACTCGCGCAGCCGCAAGAATGGCGCGCGCTTGCCCAGCGTGCCCGGCCAGCATTAAGCAGCGATGAAACAGCCGGGCCGGCAGAAATCGAAGCCCCCTTCATCTATAAAAAAGGCGAGTACTACTATCTGTTCGTCTCCTGGGGTTTGTGCTGCAGGGGGGCGGCCAGCACTTACCATCTGGCGGTAGGACGCGCCAAGGACGTGACGGGGCCGTATCTGGATAAATCCGGCAAAGACATGGCGCAAGGCGGCGGCTCTATCTTGTTAATGGGTAACAAGGCTTGGAAGGGCGTCGGCCACAATAGTGCCTATCAGTTTGAAGGCAAAGATTATCTGGTGCTGCATGCTTACGAGACGGCGGACAAGTATCTGCAAAAACTCAAAATCATGGAGATGCAATGGGATAAAGAGCAGTGGCCGATGGTCGATCCGCATGATCTGGATAATTATCAGAGCACTTTACTTGCGCCGCTTAAGTCATTGGTCAAATAAGCGACCAAATAAACGCAATAGACATACTTCATGTGATTATCGCTTCATACCGCCGAAGCGAATTGGTGTAAGTCCTGTTATATTCAGGCACCTTTCACCCTCTCATTGAATCAGGAAATTACCTATGTCCTACACCGCAGAAACTACCCGCTACGAAACGATGCCATATCGCCGCTGTGGCCATAGCGGGCTTAAACTGCCTGCAATTTCTTTGGGCTTATGGCAAAATTTTGGTGAACCCAATGCACTGTCAACGCAAAAGGCGATACTACATAGGGCGTTTGATCAAGGTGTAACGCATTTCGATCTGGCGAATAATTACGGCCCTCCTTTTGGTTCAGCCGAGACGAATTTTGGACGAATTTTTTCAGAAGATTTTTCCGCCTACCGCGATGAACTCATCATCTCGACCAAAGCCGGATGGGATATGTGGCCGGGGCCGTATGGTGGCATGAACGGCTCAAAAAAACATCTGGTGGCAAGTCTCGATCAAAGCTTGAAACGCATGGGCCTGGAGTATGTCGATATTTTCTACAGTCATCGGCCGGACCCGTTTACACCACTGGAAGAAACCATGAGCGCGCTGGCGCAGATCGTGCGGCAGGGCAAAGCGCTGTATGTCGGCATTTCCAACTATGGTCCTGAACTGTCAGAAAAAGCAGCACAACTTCTGCGCGCGGAAGGTATTGCCTTGACCATCAGTCAGCCCAATTACAGCTTGCTTGATCGCTGGGTAGAGCCAGAACTATTGGCCGTGAATGAAAAGCATGGCACCGGCACCATCGTTTTTTCGCCGTTGCAACAGGGATTTTTGAGCGACAAATACTTGAAAGATATACCTGCAGATTCTCGTGCATCGCGTCTGGATTGGGTACGTTCCGGGTTGACTGACGTCGCCTTGGAAAGAATCAAAGCGCTCAATCAGCTTGCGCAGCAGCGCGGCCAGAGCCTGGCGCAGATGGCTTTGTCCTGGACTTTGCGCGATAGCCGAATCAGCTCCACCCTGATCGGCACGCGTACAGTCGATCAACTCAATGATAGTTTGGGCGCGTTAAAAAATAGCACCTTCAGCACCGATGAACTTGCCGCGATCGACAAAATCACCGGTACTGATCCTGAAATTTTTGTCGCTCCGGCAAAAGCTACAGGACAAGATCTGATTGACGATCCGCAGTATCGTGCCTAGACGTTTGCTGCCCCAGAAATGAAAATACCTCAATTTTTGTCATTCGCGCGCAGGCGGGAATCCAGTTTATCAATCACGCGCAGTGTCAATATTGGCGTGCTTCGCACGATGTTGCTTCTGGATTCCCGCGTGCGCGAGAATGACGTTCAAAAGAGGTGGGACGGAAGAAACTTGGTCTCTGGATTCCCGCCTGCGCGAGAATGACGTCAACGGATGCTCCTGGCTTAGCCTTTAAGCCGCTTTTTTTATTTCCCTCACGTTAAAAATACCATGAAAAAAGTTGTCGCAGGATTGGCTCTGATATGCACTTGCGTAATCAATTGCGCCGCAGCGGAAAACGCGCAAATACATGCCAGTGCCAAATTATTTTCACTGGCCGATGTACGTCTCACTGCCAGCCCTTTTCTCGATGCGCAAAATACCGATCTGCATTATCTGCTGGCACTGGAGCCAGATAAATTGCTCGCGCCGTTTCAGCGCGAAGCTGGTCTACCGGTTAAGCAAGACAGTTACGGCAATTGGGAATCCACCGGCCTCGATGGCCATATGGGCGGCCATTATTTATCTGCGCTGGCGCTGATGGCGGCATCGACTGGTGATACAGAAGTGCTGGCGCGACTTAATTATTTTGTCGCTGAACTCAAAAAATGCCAGGACAAAAACGGCAATGGTTATCTGGGTGGCATACCCGGCGGCAGCGAGGCCTGGCAAGCAATTCAGGCAGGCAAGCTGCAAGCCGATAATTTCTCGGTGAATGGCAAATGGGTGCCGTGGTACAACCTGCATAAAATCTTTGCCGGCCTGCGTGACGCCTACCTATACACCGGCAATCAGGATGCGCGTGCGATGTTGATTGCGCTATCAGACTGGGCAATCAATCTGAGCAGCAAGCTTACGCCTGAGCAAATGCAAACCATGCTAAAAAGCGAGCACGGCGGCATGAATGAAGTGCTGGCCGATGTGGCGCAAATCACCGGTGACGATAAATATCTGGCGCTGGCAAAAAGTTTTTCGCATCAGGCGATTTTGACCCCGCTGTTGCATGGGCAAGACCAGCTCAACGGCCTGCACGCGAACACCCAGATCCCCAAAGTCATCGGCTTTAAACGCATAGGCGACATCACGGGGCAGAGCGACTGGCAACAGGCGGCGCAGTTCTTCTGGCAAACCGTGATTGACCATCGCACGGTCGCCATTGGCGGCAATAGCGTCAAAGAACATTTTCATGACGATAAAGATTTCTCTTCGATGATCAATGAAGTAGAAGGGCCAGAAACCTGCAACACCTACAATATGCTCAAGTTGACCGAGCTGCTGTTCCAGAGCGACGCCAAGGTTAAGTACAGCGACTATTACGAGCGCGCACTTTACAACCATATTCTATCTTCACAACGTCCAGAGAGCGGCGGCTTTGTCTACTTCACGCCGATGCGGCCAAACCACTATCGCGTGTATTCGCAAGTCGACAAAGCCATGTGGTGTTGCGTAGGCTCAGGCATAGAAAGCCATGCCAAATACGGCGAATTTATCTACGCGCATCAAGGCGATGCACTCTACGTCAATCTGCTTATTCCGTCCACGCTGAACTGGCGCGAGCAGGGCGTGCAGTTGACGCAAAGCACGCATTTTCCCGATACCGACACCAGCACCATCACCATACACACAGATAAAAAATTCGAGCTAAAAATTCGCTATCCTAGCTGGGTAGCGGCAGGCCAGTTAAAAATTCGCCTCAACAAAAAAATCATTAAATTTGCCGGCTCACCGGGTGAATACATCAGCATGCAACGTAGCTGGCGCATAGGCGATCAGCTCGAGATCAAGCTGCCGATGCAGACCCATCTGGAGCAAATGCCGGGCATGAAAAATTATTACGCCGTCTTGCATGGCCCTATCGTGCTGGCGGCCAAGACGCAAGTATTCGCGAATGAAAAGTTAAATTTTGTCGCCGACGATTCACGCATGGGACACATCGCGCAAGGCCCGGTCTGTCCGCTGGAATCCGCACCGATGTTTGTCATCGATGATAAAAACCGCAAAAATATCGCCCATCAATTTAAGCCAATTCCTGGCCAGCCACTGTCGTTCACAGCCACAGGTTTAATTCAGGGTAAAGACGCCAAGACCCTGAAACTCATCCCCTTCTTCCGCCTGCATGACGCACGTTACATGCTGTACTGGCCAAGCACTAGTACAGAGCAACTAGCCAACCTGCAAGCCAATATGGCAAACGCAGAAGCCGCCCGCCTGGCGCTAGATGCGCAAACTATCGATCAAGTAGCACCAGGCGAGCAGCAACCGGAATCCGATCATTTTTTCAAAGCGGAAGGCGCAGACAGTGGCATCAACAACGGCCAAAGATGGCGTCATGCGACGGGCTGGTTTAGTTATGAACTTAGCGATAAAACACTACAGGGAAAAACTTTGCGGTTGACGTTTTCAAGGCTGGACGCAGGACGGACATTTGATCTGCTGATTAACGGGCAACTGATACAGACTATCGTGCTGGATAAGGGAGGTTCGCAGGAAGTGTATACGCTGGATTACGCTTTGCCTGCTGAGTTGGTGAATGCTTCTGGCGGGAAGTTACTCGTTAAGTTTGTCGCGCATCCTGGGTCTGTTGCTGGTGGTGTGTATGGGGTGCGTTTGTTGCGGTGATTGGATGGAGGGAATCTTGGGCTGTGGCATGTGAGCTTATCTCGGACTGTGGCATGTGAGGTTATAGCAGTCAGTTGAAATAAATTCCAGATTTGTTACAAGGTTTAGGCAATAAGTATTTCCGTCATTCCCGCGTAGGCGGGAATCGAGAAGCCATTCTCGTGCGCAGCACGGCTATCTTGAAGCACATCGCCCAGATAGATTTGGTTTTTCATGCTTTGCCAGGGCGAAGGCTGCTCTTTGCCTGGCGTCGTCCTCGCGAACATCGAGAACGATTAGCGCTAGCTTGGCGCACGCCTTGCCCCGTGCGCCTGATCAATTATTTTGTACGGCTCGCATGGCGTGTTACAAGCGGATTGATGGTCTTGACTCAAGATGCGTCCAATCGAGTTCAGTAGCTACCGCACCACGCTCAATCAGATGCTTCTAGGGCAGCATGCTGCCTGGGCGGAAACAGCAACACCGTTCCCGCTAGAGCCACATGGGTGACTGGTGCGATTCACGCAACCACCGATCAAGCAAAGGGCACGAGGATATATTGCAGAAACAGATGTGATGACATCATAAGTAAATTTTTATCGCGGTCATTTGCGAATATCTTGACGCAACGCGTGGTGAACCAGCTGGATTCCCGCCTGCGCGGGAATGACCTGAATGGGCATCTGAGCTTAACAACCAATCAGGAATAAATTTCATTGTTGCTCATTGCATTGGTAGGCTGAAAATTAATCGTCGCGTGCCTTTTGTCGATTCGGGCTGGGCCGAAAAGCAGTGGATTTTTCTCGCCGATATGGCGCTGCATTTGCCGCAGAGCTCGTTAAAAGATGGCGTTTTTTCAGAGTAAGGGTTGAAAAGAAATCTGTTTTCTATTTTGACGATTGCTGATCAGTTTATTCACGATAGTTCTTAATAACAGCTTTTGCCTCTTTTTTCACTTAATCAATGCCGTATTAAACCTTATCGCGCACCGTATTGGAGCGTCGTGAGCGTGTTTTGTGCGCTTTGCTGCTGTTTTTTCTGGTACGTAAATTGCATGCATTAGCGTTATCCACTGACTAGGTTTCTATCATTCGACATTACTACATGTTGCTCGTTCTGCGCTCTGGCATTTCATTTCCACTCACTCCATTTGATACGGAAAGTAAGCGATGAATCTCAATAATTTTACAATTAGTACGCGCCTGGCATTTTCTACGTGCATGACTTTACTCATTCTGCTTGTCGTTGCTATTTTCAGTGGCATTCAACTCAACTCAGTAGGAAAAAACAGCGCAGAAATTATCGACATTAAGGTGGCAAGCCTGATTAACGTGCTTGAGGCGCAGGCGCTGATGCAGGAAAATGGCCGTCGTATTACATCGTTGATACTCACCATACAAAAAGAGGCGCGGGTCAAAGATTATGCTGCGGTAGAGGTAAATAAGAAGAAAATTACTACTCTGCTGAAAGCTATCGAAGAACAATCAGCGACACAGGAAGAGAAAAATGCGATTGAAAAACTCAAGGACTCAAGGGCAAAATTTGTGCTTTCTTTTAGCAAGGTGGCGGCCCTGATCGAACAGGATGTGCAAACAGACGCGGTGGAAACGCTCAATAAGGAAGCTTTTCCCGCTTTGCAAGATGCGCTTAACGACATTACGACTTTGGTCAATATTGAAAAACTTGCGATGGAAAAAAATGGCGAGTCAATTAAACAAAGCATCTCGTTCTCAAGCACCTTTTCCGTCATATTTTCAGCAATTGCAGTCATATTCAGTGCGCTCTTTGCGGTGCTCATTGCAAAATCTATTGTGACTCCACTCAATAAGGCGGTAAACATTGCAATATGTGTAGCTGAAGGTGATCTGACAACGCGGATCGAAACTGGCGG
>JANYFV010000298.1 GCA_025359635.1 Undibacterium sp.
AGCCCGATTGCTTGAGCTGCAGTAGCCGGACTAGTTGCACCAGACGCAAGAGAGCCGACTAATGTAGCCGCAAAAGTCTGAGCACCAGCCGCTGCTCCTGCTGCTTGACCAGCTGCAGTAGCACCTGCTGATAACATCCCCAGCTGCGTCAATGCATCATTCCCGCCAGCCATAACAAAAACCAGCTCATCTGCTTTGAACTTACCGCCAACAATTGCCAAATGATTTTTAATCTGAATTGCCACAGGTACGGTAAGTGAACCTAGAGCTGATCCCGTATATTTATTGCCAGGACCAACAGGATTTGTCACGCGAGCACCACCTTGGGCATAGCCAAAGCAACCTGCATGACTCACCACTGGTACGGAAAATCCGTGAGTAGCATCACCATCGAGACCCGTTTGCGCCGGACAAGGCGCTGGCAAGCCCAATTGTGCCGCCATCAGCTCAGTCCAGTTTTTGCCCGTCAAAGCTGAATTTACAGCAATGTTATTACCATTGATGTTAAATTTACCGCCATTGAGTGCTTTCACTGTTCCGACAGCATAAGTACCAACATCCGATAAGCTATCTCCAAACGAAATTTGGGCGCTATATTTTGCTTTAAGTGTTTGATCACCAGCAGTGTTACTGCCACTACCACCACAGCCAGCCAACACGGCAACCGCAGATAGTATAGCCAGCGAATATTTAATTTGACGCATTCTTGTCTCCTGTTAAAAATATTATGTAAGTCGCAAACAGTTTCGTAGTTATATTAAAGATACGAACGTGCTAAAACTCAGGAAGGAGTATGTCATCAGGAAAAAAGCCTGAATAGAGAAAAATGTGAATTAGAGTAAAAACTCTGAAAAAAAACAACAATTAAAAAATTAGAGTTTATTCGCGGCAATTTCATAGAGGGAAGTTCACCAATATTTGTCTATTTTTTGAGACAGGCGAAAGTCATGTGCAAAGAAAAAAGCGCTGTTTCTTCACAAAATTATTTAATTAAAGGGGAAATCGTCAACGTCTTTAACCATTGATCCAGCGCAATTTTACCTGGTCCGATTACGATCAGAACCAGCAAACATATACCCCAATAAAAATGATCATTGATCGCTGCCGGGCATTCCAAAGTCAACAATTGCGGATAAGAAATGACCGCCATCACATTTACTGCAAACAAACCTAATGCAACAGGTCGCGAAAACAATCCCAATATCAACAAAGTAGAAAACACCAACTCCCCACCCGCCCCCATCACAGCCGCAATTTCTGGTGGAATTAACGGAACGGAATATTCCTCACGAAAGAGAGAAAGTGTTCCATCCCAATTACTTACTTTAACTATGCCGGACTTCAAAAATTGCCAGGCAACAAATATCCTTAACACCAAGCCAAATCCAGTAGTGCCCCATGCCTGCAATTGATGATCAAATCGCGTGCTAAAGCGATGCAATCGTAAAAATATGTTCATTTCTTTCCCTGGGATATTTGAATTGTTATTTGTCGAGCTGGAGCATTAATTCTTACAAAACTTCATAACTTGAAAAAGCCCCCGCAGAAAACCAGATGTTCAAGGCACCTACAACGTCAAAATTAGCATCAGAATCGAGCGCCAATTCTAATGCAGCACCTAAATTTTTGCCTTGTGTGAGCGCTTGCAAGGCGCAAAAATCGGCTTCACTTAACGCCAATACAGACACCTGCCAGAGATGTCGAGTTATGAGACCATAATTTCGCTTAGACAAATCAAACTGAGCATTTTCACGATTCTCGTCCTGATGGGATAGCCAGACCGATACACTTGCACTTGGCGATTCAAATAATTGTGCAGTGGGATGCCAGATTAGTCGAGCATCATTCAGTTTCTCAGCAGCACTAGCAATCAACGATGGCAGAGTCAAAACTTCAGCATCCTCAGCATAATACGCGCGATGCACGCGCCACTCCAGCTTAGCAACATCGACGAAATACGGGTAGTCTTTGTTAACGGGCGCATCAGCCAAAAACGCTGCCAGATCCGCGCCGAATTGATTGAGGTCGCCTAACTGTGAGGGGAAAGCCTGGCCATAGGCGCGCGCCATTTGCTCAAAAAATTCTGCTCCGACTAACTCCAACAACACCGGATATGCGCTGGCTAATGCACTGATCCAGATCGAGGTTTGATTACCGCGATAAAATGCCAGCCGCGCTCCCAACGGTGATGCCGGTGCCGCAAATAGTGATAAGACCTGAGCCGCCTGATCAACATTTAAGAGCGCATCTGCGAAGCGCTTTTGTATCACTGCAAGGGAATAATTCTGTTTATCCAATTTTATGCCTCGCTGCAACGCGACATTGCTCGGCCTTCGATGCCTCATCAAGCAGAACCTCAAGTACGGGGATATCGGTATCCCATTCAATCAGCGTTGGAATCTCCGTTCCCAATAATTGGCAAGCCTCTTGATACAGCGACCAGACTTTTTCGTCAATCCGGCTTCCGTGATTATCGATTACGCAGTCGGCAGTAAGCAAATGACCAGCGAGATGAATTTCACCAATACTACTTTGTGGTAGTTGCGCAAAACAATTGAGCGCTGCAATTGCATCCTCGCCGTGATTGCATTGATTAACATACAGATTGTTCACGTCCAGCAAAACACCACA
>JANYFV010000323.1 GCA_025359635.1 Undibacterium sp.
GTCTTGTACAACTTTAGCAGCAGCAACGGCATCTACCGAGATCGCATAGATCAACGGACCGGTCATTTCAGAAGCGAGGCTAGCAAATACAGTGCCTTCAACAGCGCGACGTGCTAACGTATTTTTCAATACGCGCATATAAACGCCTTCAGCACGTGCGGCAGCACGTAGTTTCGTCAAGTGACCGACCTGGATGCCACGGTATTCAGCTACGACGATAGTCTGTGCAGATGCTACTTTTGCAGAGACTTCAGCGACGACGGCCTTTTTGTCATTCAGATTGAGACTCACGGTCAACCTCCAATTATGATACTCAGTCGGCGCATCAGGATGATACGCTTCCCTCATATCGTTTCGAACACGGCGTCCGAAGTTAGGAGTTTTACTGGCAGGCCAGTATGTAACTACAAAACTTGATCGGGTACACCATCTGCGTTGGGTACAACAGATTGCTCTGCCGCGAATTAACTTTGTCTACTAAGCTTACATAAACGCAGCCCAACGGTCTTTGACACTCCGCCTGATTTTAAAAAATTAAATCAAGCAGCCCAAAGATTCGCCAGGTACTAAACCAGCACCTGGACTTAATTCTTATTAACTTATGCAGCTAAATTAGCGTGATCTACGCGCACACCAGCACCCATAGTGGATGAGATGGAGATTTTACGCAGATAAACACCTTTGCTCGAAGTAGGTTTTGCTTTGTTAAGCGCCTCTACCAGTGCAATCAAATTCGATTTCAGATCAGCATCAGCAAATGACTTACGGCCAATTGTTGAATGGATGATACCGGCCTTGTCAGTACGATATTGCACTTGACCAGCTTTTGCATTTTTAACTGCAGTAGCAACGTCAGGAGTAACAGTACCAACTTTTGGATTTGGCATCAAACCACGTGGTCCCAGGATTTGACCCAAAGTACCAACGATACGCATCGTGTCTGGAGAAGCGATCACGATATCAAACGGCATGTCACCAGCTTTGATACGTTCTGCCAAGTCTTCCATACCGACGATATCTGCACCGGCAGCTTTAGCTTCTTCAGCTTTAGCACCTTGCGCAAATACAGCAACGCGGACTGTCTTACCTGTACCAGCTGGCAGCACAACTGCACCGCGAACAACTTGGTCAGATTTCTTAGGATCAACACCCAGTTGTACTGAAACGTCGATAGATTCGTTGAATTTTGCAGTTGCGCACTCTTTGATCAATGCAATCGCATTGTCAAACGAATAGGCCTTCAGGCGATCAACTTTAGTTGCAAGCAATTTTGCTTTTTTGGATAACTTAGCCATTACAGACCCTCTACCGTGATACCCATGGAGCGTGCGGAACCAGCGATAGTACGCACTGCTGCGTCCATATCGGCGGCTGTCAGATCGGCGCGTTTAGCGGTTGCGATCTCTTCTGCTTGCTGACGAGTGATTTTACCAACTTTATCTGTGTGAGGTTTCGCTGAACCTTTAGTGATACCAGCTGCTTTTTTGATCATGTAAGTTGCAGGAGGAGTCTTCATCACGAAAGTGAAAGACTTATCTGCAAATGCAGTGATCACAACAGGAATCGGCATACCTGGCTCAACACCTTGAGTCTGCGCATTAAAAGCCTTGCAGAATTCCATGATGTTCAAACCACGTTGACCCAAAGCTGGACCAATCGGTGGGGATGGGTTTGCTTTACCAGCCGGCACTTGCAGCTTGATAAAACCAATAATTTTCTTTGCCATGATGGCTCCTTCATTAAGTGAGTTATAGCGCCTTCAAAAACAATTTCTTGTGATTCAGGCTCCTCTTTTTGCTACTTATCTAGTTTCTGCGGATGCTCTGCAAGGGACCAAACAACCCCGAATCTGATTTAAACTTTTTCTACTTGCGAGAAATCCAGATCTACTGGTGTCGCACGGCCAAAAATAGTTACTGTTACGCGAACTTTGGATTTAACGTAATTTACTTCTTCGACGTTACCGTTGAAATCAGTAAATGGACCTTCTTTAATCCGTACAACTTCACCAACCTCGTACAACACTTTAGGTCTTGGCTTCTCAACACCATCTTGCATTTGCTGCAGAATTTTGTCGATTTCATGTTGCGGTATCGGTGATGGCTTATTCGATTTACCCCCGATAAATCCAGTCACCTTGCTGGTATTTTTAACCAAGTGCCACGTGTCGTCCGTCATTTCCATTTCAACAAATACATAACTTGGAAATAATCTACGCTCTGTTACCGCTTTTTTGCCATTCTTTACTTCAATGACTTCTTCAGTCGGCACCAGAATTTGACCAAATTTGTCTTGCATTTCTGCACGATCAATACGTTCAGTCAGTGCGCGTTGTACGCTTTTTTCCATCCCAGAGTAAGCATGCACGGCATACCATCTCTTAAGACTTTTTGGCACAGAAACGGAAGTTTCTGTGCCAACTGGATTTTCCTGAATATTTTCGCTCATTATTTTTTCAATCCAAGCACTACGTCATAGAGGAAGAACTCAAGCAACTTATCAGTACCCCAGAGGAAAATCGCCATCACCAAAACAAAACCAAAAACAACAGCAGTAATTTGACCAGCCTCCTTACGAGTAGGCCAGACAACTTTTTTTGTTTCACGGACTGATTCTTTAGCAAAAGCAAAAAAATCCCGACCTGTTTCAGATGTCCATACCAACAAAACCGCCACAAGCAAACCAGCAATTAGTGCAGCCACACGAACATATGCGGGCTGTTTAGCAAGAACATAAAAAGCAGCAACGCCAGCAACTACAGCAACAATAGCCAGAATGACTTTGTATTTATCGCTGGAAGTGCTGACAGTTTGTACGGATTGGTTAGACATACTTAATTTACTTTCGGTACCCAGCAACCATAATGGTGGCAGGGGCGGTAGGAATCGAACCTACAACCTTCGGTTTTGGAGACCGACGCTCTGCCAATTGAGCTACACCCCTACATCTAGAACTACTTGAATTGATATAGCGACTCAATGAGTCGCTATATTTACTTCAGATATTTTTACTAACGTTTTTATAGCACGTCTAAAACATTAACCAGCAATGATCTTAGCAACAACACCAGCACCAACAGTACGGCCACCTTCACGAATCGCGAAACGTAGGCCTTCTTCCATCGCGATCGGGTTGATCAGTTTAACAGTGATGGAGACGTTGTCGCCCGGCATGACCATTTCTTTATCTTTCGGCAATTCGATTGAACCAGTGACGTCCGTTGTACGGAAGTAGAACTGTGGACGATAGTTGTTGAAGAACGGTGTATGACGGCCGCCTTCGTCTTTCGACAGAACATAGATCTCGCCTGTGAAGTGCTTGTGTGGCTTGATCGAACCTGGCTTGGCCAATACCTGGCCGCGCTGGACGTCTTCGCGCTTGGTACCGCGCAGCAACACACCAACGTTGTCGCCAGCCTGACCCTGATCCAGCAATTTGCGGAACAT